>DASUPH010000018.1:0-6686 GCA_036276275.1 Candidatus Limnocylindrales bacterium | reverse complement strand
CACTCACGTCACGCCGTCGGGCCAGGCGCCGAAGCCCGGCGACGCCGCGAACCACCCCGACCTCGGCGGCCTGCTCGGCGGGCTCCTGGGGGGCGGCGGCCTCGGCGACATCCTGGGCGGCGGCCGCTGACCGTCGCCGGGCGACGGCACCGGGCGATCGTTACCGCGCCCGGCGGGACGAACGGCCGGGCCGCGGCATCGTCGGATGTCCATCCCGGACGGCGTCACCGGTCGGCAGCCGAGCTGCATGCGGGCCGGGCACGATCCGGTCATGGACCCGCGCGTCGCCGTCGACCGCACCTTCGCCCGGATCGATCGGATGCTCAGACACGAGCAGACGGTCTGGCTGAGCACGGTCAGTCCGGACGGCTCCCCCCACCTCGTGCCGATCTGGTTCAGCTGGAACGGCGACACGATCCTGATCGCCAGCAAGCCGAACGCGAAGAAGGTCGCGAACCTTCGTCACAACCCGTCGGTCATGCTCGCCCTCGGCGCGCCCGAGGACGACTTCGACGTCGGCATGGTCCATGGCGTCGCCGAGCTCCCGACCGCGCCAGCCGCGGACATGCTGCCGGCCGCGCACCTCGCCAAGTACCGCGACCAGATGACGGCGATCGGCCTCACGCCGGGTGAGTTCCTCGCCACGTATCGACAGGTGGTCCGGATCCGGCCGACACGCTTCCTGCCGTGGCACGGGCGGACGGCGCCGGCGAGTGCGGATCCCGGCCGAACCTCCGGTGACCGGCGGCTCGCGGCCGCGATCCGGCGGGTTGCCGCGAGCCTCGAGACGCGGCCCCTGCACGTCGCGGCATCGCCGGCCGGCTGACGACGGACCCGGTGCCGACGGGCCTCGGCTAGCGGCGCTTCATGTCGGCAAGGATCTCGCGGGCGGCATTCTGGCCGGGCTGGCCGGTGATGCCGCCGCCGGGATGCGCGCCGGAGCCGCACAGGTAGAGACCATCGATCGGCAGCCGATAGCGGCCACTTCCGAGGAGCGGGCGCCAGAGGAAGAACTGGTCGAGCGCCTGTTCGCCGTGGAGCGGATGGCCGCCGGTCAGGCCGTATTCCCGCTCGAGGTCGAGCGGCGTGATGACCTCCCGCGCCCGGACCGACGAGGCCAGCCCCGGCGCAAGGCCTTCGAGGACCGCGACGACCGCGTCGCCGAGCGCATCGGCCCGGCCGGCGTCGTCCCATGAGCCGTCGCGCAGCGCATACGGGGCGTATTGGGCGCTGACGCTCAGCACGTGCGTCCCCGCGGGCGCGCCCTCGACGAGCGACGGGTCGACAAGGGACGGGATCGTCGCCTCGAGGACCGGCGTTTCCGACACCCGGCCGTACTTCGCGGCGTCGAACGCCCGCTCGATCGCGTCGATCCCGGGCGCCGCCAGAATCCGGCCGCGCAGGAGCTGCTCGTCCTGGCCGCCCGCCGCCGTGAACCGCGGCAGCCGGTCGACGACGAGATTGACCTTCGCGACGACCCCGGGGGTCCGGTAGTTCGAGGCCCGCCAGCGCATCGACGGGCCGATCGTCACCGGGTCGGACAGCTCGACGAGCGTTTGCTTCGGATCGAGCCCGCTGACCACGACCGAGGCGTCGATCTCCTCGCCGCCTGCCAGCGCGACACCCGTGACGCGGTTGTCGCGGGAGGTGATCGCGACGACGCGCGCTCCGCAGCGGATCTCCGCGCCGGCCGCCCGCGCCGCCCCGGCGAGCGACTCCGAGAGCGCCCCCGGCCCGCCGACGGCGAACACGGTCTGGCCGGCCGCTCCCCCGTCGTTGCCGGCCGAATCGCCGAGCAGGATCGCCGTCGACCCGGCCGACCACGGCCCGAGGGACGAGTGCCGGACGCCGCGCCACGCGACCGTGGCCCGGACGGCGTCGGTCTCGAAGGCCTCGGCGACGAAGTCGGCGACGGCCATCGGCAGGACGCGCAGGATCGTGTGGGCGTCGTGCTTGCCGAGCCCGCGGAACGTCCGCCCGAGCTTCAGCCCGGTCAGCGCATCGCCGAGACCGGGCGCCTTGATGTCCGGCGGCGTCTGGCTCGCCAGCTCGGCGAGGAACCGGCCGAGCGCGCGGACGAGTCGATCGAAATCCGGATAGCGATCCGCGTCGTTCGCCGACCACGCGCCCAGCCCGTCGACGGTCCTGGCCTGGTCCGCCCAGAGGGTGACCGCACGGCCGTCCGGCTGCGGGGCGAAGACCCGGACGTCGGGGGCGACGAGACGGAGGCCATGAGAGCGCAAATCGAGGTCCTTCACGATGGACGGCCGGAGCCGCCCGACCGTATCCGCGAGCCGCGGGATCCGGACCCCACCGAGATCCGCGGTCTCGGCCGCCCCGCCGACCCGGTCGCGCGCCTCGAGAACCAGGATCCGCCGCCCGGCCCGGGCGAGGTACGCCGCAGTGACGAGGGCGTTGTGCCCCGCGCCGACGACGACGGCGTCGAAGTTGGTCATCGTCAGGCGGCCTTCCGGCCCAGCGACCGCAGCACCTCGAGGGCGGCGATCCGGCCGTTGGCGCCCATGATCCCTCCGCCGGGATGGGTCGACGAGCCACACAGCCAGAGGTCGCGGACCGGTGTCCGGAAGCGGGCGTAGCCGGGGACCGGCCGGTTGAAGAAGAGCTGCTCGAGGGTCAGCTCGCCCTGGAAAATGTTGCCCTCCGTCAGGCCCGTCGTGCGCTCGATGTCGAGCGGCGTCTGGACGTTTCGGAACAGGATGCTGTCGCGGATGTTCGGGGCGAATTCGGCGATCCGGTCGATGACGGCGTCGCCGAACGCCTCCCGCTGGTCGTCCCACGTGCCAAGCTCCGGCGCGAGCCGGTACGGGGCGTACTGGACGAAGCAGCTGATGACGTGCTTGCCGGGCGGCGCCATCGTCGGGTCGACGAGCGTCGGGATGATCATGTCGACGTACGGCTTCCTCGAGAAGTGGCCGTACTTCGCGTCGTCGTAGGCCTGCTCCATCTCGTCGATCGAGGGGCTGAACGAGATCGCGCCGCGGAGGTGCTCGCCCGTGCCGGGCAGGCTGGTGAAGTCCGGCAGGCGATCGACGGCGAGGTTGACCTTGCCGGACGAGCCCCGGAACTTGAAGCGGCGGACCTGCTCCTCGAACTCGGTATCCAGGGTGCCCGGCTCGAGGAGACCGAGGAACGTTCGCCGCGTATCGACGGACGACAGGACGACGTCGGCCCGGATCTCCTCACCCGAACCCGCGAGGACGACGCCGACCGCCCGGCCGTCCCGGACCAGGATCCGCTCGACCGGCGCCTCCGTCCGGATCTCCGCGCCGAGGGCGCGGGCGGCGTTGCCGATCGCGTTCGAGACGCCGCCGGTCCCGCCCTTCGGGATGCCCCAGGCCCGGAAGGCGCCGTCGATCTCGCCCATGTAGTGGTGGAGCAGGACATACGCGGTGCCGGGCGAGCGCACCCCGAGGTACGTCCCGATGATCCCCGAAGCGCTCATCGTCGCCTTCAGTGGGTCCGTCTCGAACCACTGGTCCAGGAAGTCCGCCGCCGACATCGTCATCAGCTGGACGAAGACGGCCTGCTGGCGCTCGGGCAGCTGCTGGAACGTCCGGAGCAGGCCGCCGAGCGGGAGGAGGGGCCGCGGGTCGAGCGAGGTGAGGTCGGGTGGCGTGATCGCCAGGATCGGCTTGATGAAGCGGGCCATCTCGACCATGAGCTGGCCGTATTCCTCGTACGCCTCGGCGTCGTTCTTCGACCAGCGCCGCAGCTCGCGGATCGTTCGGCCGTGGTCGTTGACCCGCCACAGGTAGTCGCCACCGCCCGACCTCGGGCCGTCGCCCGGGCGAAGCGGCGTGAACGTCCCGTCGAGCGGCAGGATGTCGAGGCCGTGGCGCGGCAGCTGGAGGTCGCGGATGATTTCGGGCCGGAGCAGTGACACGACGTACGAGAAGACGCTGAACCGGAAGCCCGGGAACAGCTCCTCCGTGACGGCGGCACCGCCGAGGACGTGGCGCTGCTCGAGGACGAGCGTTCGCAGCCCGGCCCGTGCGAGATAGGCGGCGCTGACGAGCCCGTTGTGGCCGCCGCCGATGATCACCGCGTCGTAGCGCTCGGCCACGAACTCCTCCTGAACGCCGGGGTGAAATTCATCGAGAGGGTATCCGAGGGGCGATCCGCGGGCCGGGTCCGTTCTGCATGGCGGCCGCGGCGATGGCATCGTTGGCGACCTCGATCCAACGACCGACCAACACGGGGTTGCTTTCATGCCCGATCACCGGACTCTGCTCCGCCGGACCGCGGAGCTCGCGGCGGACTTCCTCGACGGCGTCGACCGGCGGCCCGTGCGCGCGACCGCGACCCACGACCAGCTGATCGAGGCGTTCGGGGGACCGCTCCCGCAGCGAGGCGAGGCGCCCGGCGAGATCGTCTCCCACCTGTCCGCGATTGCCGACCCTGGCCTGATCGGGAGCGTTGGGCCGCGGTACTTCGGGTTCGTGATCGGCGGCTCGCTGCCCGCGGCGCTCGCGGCCGACTGGCTCACGAGCGCGTGGGACCAGAACGCCGGCCTGTACGCGATCGGTCCAGCGGCCTCCGTGGCGGAGGAGGTGGCCGCCGGCTGGCTGGTCGACCTGTTCGGGCTGCCCGCCGGCTCGTCCGTCGGTTTCTCGACGGGTGCCACGATGGCCTCGTTCACTGCGCTGGCGGCCGGACGGCACCGCGTCCTGGAGCGGGCCGGCTGGAACGTCGAAGATGACGGGTTGACCGGTGCGCCGCCGATCGCGGTCGTCGTCGGCGACGAGGCCCACGTCACGATCCATGTCTCGCTCCAGATGCTGGGTCTCGGCCGCAGCCGGGTCCATCGCGTCGCCGCAGACGAGCAGGGCCGGATGCGGATCGACGCCCTCCGCGAGACATTGGCCGGGCTCGACGGTCCGGTCCTCGTGAGCGCTCAATCGGGCAACGTCAACACCGGCGCCTTCGACCCTCTGCCGGAGATCGTCGAGGCGGTCCGGGCGCTGCCGAACGCGTGGCTCCACGTCGACGGAGCGTTCGGGCTGTGGGCTGCCACCACGCCTACGCTGAGGCACCTCACCGTCGGCCTCGCGGACGCCGATTCGTGGACGACCGATGCCCACAAGTGGCTGAACGTCCCGTACGACTCGGGCATCGCGATCGTCCGCGACGCGGCCGCCCACCATGCGGCGATGACGCTCGGCGCTGCCTACTACGTCGAGACGGCCGGCGGCGAGCGTGACCCGTACAACTGGGTCGCGGAATCGTCGCGACGGGCGCGCGGGTTCACGATCTACGCCGCGCTGCGGGAGCTCGGACGCGACGGGCTGGCGGAAATGATCGATCGGTGCTGCGCCCTCGCCCGGCGGATGGCCGACGGCCTGCGCGACCTGCCCGGGGTGACGATCCTCAATGACGTCGTCCTGAACCAGGTCCTCGTCCGGTTCGCGCCGCCGGCGGCCGATGGCGGGGCGCCCCCCGACGAGGCGGCGATCGACGCCCACACCCGAGCCGTCATCGCGGCCGTCCAGGCCGACGGCACGTGCTGGCTCGGCGGGACGACCTGGCACGGGATGGCCGCGATGCGGATCTCCGTTTCGAACTGGTCGACGACCGAGGGCGATGTCGTCCTGTCGGTGGCCGCGATCCGGCGCTGCGCCGCCGCTGTGGCGGCGCGCCACGCACAGGACGCGACCGGCCCGACCGCCTGAGGAGCGTCCTCCATACTGGAAGCCGCCCGCCATCGGAGGTCGTCCCGCCCGTGAGCGTCGGAACCGCGTTCCACGCCGCCACCGCGCCGCTCAACCGCAAGCAGCAATGGCGTGAGTGGTCCGGCTACTTCGCGTCGTCAGCCTACGCCGACGCCCATGACATCGAGTACAACGCGATCCGCGAGGCGGCGGCCCTGATCGACGTCAGCCCGCTCTACAAATACGTCGTCGGTGGGCCGGACGCGGGGCGCCTCGTCGACCGGGTGATCACCCGCGACGCGACGAAGCTGACACCCGGCCGTGTCTTCTACACGCCGTGGTGCGACGAGCACGGCAAGGTCATCGACGACGGCACGGTCCACGGCCTCGACGACGGAACGTTCCGCTGGACGGCGGCCGATCCCCAGCTCCGCTGGCTCCGGATGAACGCCGCCGGGCTCGACGTGACGATCGACGACGTCACGGAGCAGACGGCCGCGGTCGCGCTCCAGGGTCCCCAATCCCGAGCGGTCCTGGAGGCCGTCACTGGCGCGTCCTTCGCGGACCTCGGTTACTTCCGGCGACGGGCTACCGCGGTCAAGGCGGGTCGCCGGAAGATCGCGATCGACGTGTCGCGGACCGGCTATACCGGAGACCTGGGCTACGAGCTCTGGGTCGCGGCCGACCAGGCGGTCGCCCTGTGGGACGCGCTCTGGGCCGCCGGTCAGGCCCATGCGATCCGGCCCGCCGGGATGCTCGCCCTCGACGTCGTCCGGCTCGAGGCCGGGCTGGTCCTCCTCCAGGTCGACTACACCTCGGCCCGCCACGCGATGAACCCCGAGCAGAACTACAGCCCCGGCGAGATCGGGCTCGGCCGGCTGGTCAGCTTCGACAAGGCCGACTTCGTCGGGCGCCTGGCGCTCGAACGCGAGCAGCGCAACGGCGGGCCGGCACGCCGGCTCGTCGGCCTGCAGCTCGACTGGTACGACATCGAGGGTTTGTTCAGTGCCCAAGGCC
>DASUPH010000017.1:0-2254 GCA_036276275.1 Candidatus Limnocylindrales bacterium | reverse complement strand
TCCGGGAAGTGGCGGTCGTAGCAGATGTAGACGCCGACCTTGCCGACAGCCGATTCGAAGACCGGATAGCCGAGGTTGCCGGGCCGGAAGTAGTACTTCTCCCAGAAGCCCTTGACCTGGGGGATGTGGGTCTTGCGGTACTTGCCGAGGTACGACCCGTCGGCGTCGATCACCGCCGCGGTGTTGTAGTAGATGCCCGAGGCCTGGGAATCCTCCTCGTACATCGGGACGACGAGGACCATGCCGGTCTGCTTCGCGAGATCCTGCATCCGCTTCGTCGTCGGGCCGTCCGGGATCAGCTCGGTGTAGCTGTAGTACTGGGGATCCTGGACCTGGCAGAAGTAGGGGCCGTAGAACAGCTCCTGGAACAGCATGATCTGGGCGCCCTGCTTGGCGGCGTCGTGGGCTGCCTTCTCGTGCTTCTGGATCATCGATTCCTTGTCGCCGGTCCAGCTTGCCTGCAGGAGTGCCCCTCGGACGTTGCGCGGCATGTCGGCCCTCACTCGGATCGTTGCGGAACGGTAGGAAGGGGAGAGGGTACACCGCCGCATCGGCGCCGGGGTGAGCGTCCTCAGCTCTGTCTTGCCTTCGGCTTCTCCATGAACCACTCGCGAAACTCGCGGCAGCGGCCCTCGCCGTCGAACCGGCAGACGAAGATGTTGCTGAACGTCCGCCCGTCCGCGTAGCGCGACTCGCCGATCGCGACCGCCACCTCGCCGTCGATCGCGAGTGGGCGGTACTCGGCGTCCCACGAGCCCGGGGCGTCGGGCTCGGACGTCCAGTCCCGGGCGATCGCCTCACGACCGACCACGGGCTCGCGATACGGGCCATAGAAGTACTCCGCGTCGGCGCTGAACAGGGACGCGATGTCCGTGGCGTCGCCGGACCGCCAGGCGGCGACATAGCGATCGAGCCAGGTCTGGAAGGCGGCTTGGTCCATGGTCGTCGGCTCCTGTCTCGTGCCGTGGTCCGGCACTCCCCGGATTGTCGTCGGCCGACGTGACAGGGGACGTCATGAACGCAGGTCCCCGTCGGCGCGTCTCGCGGCATCTGCGACAATCGGCGTCGATCGTTCGCATGCATCGGGAGCGTCCCATGGCCGTCGAAACCACCGCCTCGTCCGGCATGTCCACCGAGGAGATCGTCCGGCTGTCGAGGGAGCACACGTTCTTCTCGTGGTCGGCCCAGGGCGCGATCGACCCGATCGCGATCGACCGGGCCGAGGGCGTCTACCTCTACACCCCCGAGGGGCAGCGGATCCTCGACTTCAACAGCCAGCTGATGTCGGTCAACATCGGCCACGGCGATCGGCGCGTGATCGATGCGATCACCGCCCAGGCGACGAAGCTGCAGTACGTCCAGCCGGCCTTCGCGACTGAGCCCCGGGCCCGCCTCGGGGCGAAGCTGGCCGAGATCCTGCCGGGCGATCTCGACAAGGTCTTCTTCACCCTCGGCGGTGCCGAGGCGATTGAGAACGCGATCAAGCTCGCCCGGGCCTACACCGGCCGGCACAAGATCCTCGCCCGCTACCGGGCCTACCACGGGGCGACGCTAGGGGCGATGACCCTGACCGGCGACCCCCGCCGCTGGGCCAACGAGCCCGCCCTCGTCGGGGTCGTCCGCTATCCGGACACCCATCGCTGGGGCGAGAAGGACTCGCGACCCGCCGACGAGTGCCTCCAGGGGTTGGAGGACGTGGTCCGCTACGAGGGCCCGCACACGATCGCGGCCATCTTCCTCGAGACGATCGTCGGGACGAACGGCATCCTGATCCCGCCCGACGGCTACATCCAGGGCGTCCGCGAGATCTGCGACCGCCACGGCGTCCTGATGGTCGCCGACGAGGTCATGGCCGGTTTCGGCCGGACCGGGAAGTGGTTCGCGATCCAGCACTGGGACACGGTCCCGGACCTGATGACGATGGCCAAGGGCCTGACGTCGTCGTATCTGCCGCTCGGCGCCGTCGCGATGAACCACAAGATCGCGAAGCACTTCGACACGAACTTCTACTACGGTGGCCTGACGTATTCGAGCCACGCCGTCTCGTGCGCCGCCGCGTTGGCCAACATCGGCGTCTACGAGGAGGACGGCCTGATCGAGAACGCCGCCCGGCTCGACGCGGTCATGCGGCGTCATCACGAGGACCTGGCGGTCCGCCACCCGTCGGTCGGCGCCCACCGCAACCTCGGGCTGTTCGGGATCCTGGACCTCGTCCGGAGCCGCGACCCATGGACGCCGCTCACGCCGTTCAACG
>DASUPH010000016.1:0-9147 GCA_036276275.1 Candidatus Limnocylindrales bacterium | reverse complement strand
GCATCCCGTCGGTCGCCATGAGCGGCTCGCCGGCCGGGCCGGCGGCGACCGGCCCCCGACCGGTGAGCCCCTCGGCGGTCCCCGCTCCGACCGGACCCACGCCGATCCCGTCCTTCGTCCGGCCAACGCCGACGCCGCTCCCGACCTTCTTCGCCTACATCGTGAAGAGCGGCGACAACCTCAACACGATCGCCCACCGGTTCGGGACCACCGGCCGGAGCATCGCCTACTGGAACCGCGGGACCTACCCGTCGCTCGACCCCGAGGCGCCCGGCTACCAGCCCAACCTGGTCCGGGTCGGCTGGACCCTCGTGCTGATCCCGAACACCGTCGTCGACGAGCAGACCCTGCCCGAGCCGACGCCCGGTCCGACCGATCCATTCGAGGAAGAGCCCTCGCCGTCGTAGCCCGCCACGCGCTCGCTCGGGAGTCGAATGCTCACGGCGGCGGGATCTGGAGGCGGCCCGCGTCGATGACCCGCTGGAGGAATTGCCGTGTCCGCTCCTCCCGCGGGGCGCTGAACATCTCGGCCGGCGGCGCGATCTCGAGGATCCTGCCGGCATCGAGGAAGCAGACGCGGTTGGCGATGTCGCGGGCGAAGGCCATCTCGTGGGTCGCGATCAGCATCGTCATCCCGCCGGCGGCCAGCTCCCGGATCAGGTCGAGGACCTCCGCGACCAGCTCGGGGTCGAGGGCACTGGTGATCTCATCGAGGAGCAGCAGGTCGGGCCGCATCGCGAGCGCACGGACGATCGCCACCCGCTGCTGCTGACCGCCCGAAAGCCGATCGGGATACTCGCGGGCCTTGTCGGCGAGGCCGATCCGCTCGAGGAGCTCCAACGCGCGTGCATCGGCGTCCGACCGTGCGAGCCCGAGGACCTTGCACGGCGCCAGCGTGACGTTGTCGAGCACCGACATGTGCGGGAACAGGTTGAAGGCCTGGAACACGATCCCGATCCGGCGTCGGATCCGGTTGACGTCCACACCGCGGGCGGTGATCTCATCGCCCTCGATGGCGATCCGGCCGGCATCGATCGGCTCGAGCAGGTTGATGCAGCGCAGGAGCGTCGACTTGCCGCTCCCCGACGACCCGATCAGACAGACGACCTCGTGCTCGGCCAGCTCCAGGTCGATCCCCCGCAGCACCTCGAGGTCGCCGAACGACTTGTGGAGTCCCTCGATCCGGAGGGCCGGCCCGGGTCCGTTCATCGGGCGCCACCCGCGACCTGTCGCCCGCGGTCGCGGGCGACGAGCCAATCGGTGAACCGGGCGAGCGGGATCGTCACCACGACGAAGATGAGGGCGATCGCCACGAACGGAGTGAAGTTGAAGGCTGCCGATTTCAGGATCTGACCCTCACGAAAGATCTCGACGAGGCCGATCACCGAGACGAGTACCGTGTCTTTCTGGAGGCCGATGAAGTCGTTGAGCAGCGGCGGGATCACTCGTCGGACGGCCTGCGGGACGATGACGTAGCGGAGCGCCTGGACCCGGCTCAATCCGAGCGATCGCGCCGCCGCCTCCTGGCTCCAGTGGATCGACTCGATTCCGGCCCGATACACCTCGGACACGTACGCGGAGTAGACGAGCACCAGGGCGACAACGCCCCAGAAGAAGACGTCGTTCGGAACTCCGGCCAATCCAAGCCCGGGGATGCCGAAGCCGAGCAGGTAGATGACGAGGATGCCGGGAACAGCGCGAAACAAGTCGATGTAGACCGTCGCCAGGAGACGGATCGGAAAGAAGACCGGACCCGGCAGCCCGCGGAAGATCGCCAGCACCAGGCCGAGGACCAGGATGAAGACCTCGGCGATCAGGAAGAGGGCGATGTTCGTCCCGAACGCCTCGACCAGCTTGGGCAAGGACCGGGCGAAGATCGCGCCGTCGAAGAACGCGTGCTGGACGTCGGGCCAGTTTGGCGCGTTCGTGACGACGACCGCGATCAGCCCGAAGACCACCACGGTGCTGACGAGCGCAATCAGGCTCGATCGAAGAGCCTCGCCGGGCGGCACCCGGCGTTGGGAACGACGAGGCCCGCCGGGGCCGGCGAGCCCGATCAGGTCGCCGGTGTCGAGCGGGCCTCCCGTGAGTGACATCGCTCAGGCCGCGTCGCGGCCGGCGGCTACGGCGCGAAGACCGGAGCACTGGCCTTGTCGGACAGCCACTCCTTCGTGATTCCGTCGAGCGTTCCGTCGCTCTTCATCGTCCCGATCGCCGCGTTGACGCAGGTCGTCAGCGGGCTGGCCTTGGCCAGGACGACGCTGAAGTGTTCGGCCTCGGCGCCGGTTGGCGGAGCGAACTGGCCGACGATCACGGAGTCCTTGATCTGGGGCGCACCCGTCACGTAGAAGGCGGTCGGCAGGTCGACGACGAGTCCGTCGATCTGCTTTGCAATCACGGCCGCAATCGCGTCGTCATTGGAGCTGTAGACCTTCGCCGCGGTCGTCGGCGCGATCACCTTGTTGATGGTGTCGAGGCTGGTGGTCCCGGCCTGCGCTCCGAACCTGAACGCCTTCAGGTCAGCGATCGCCTTGGCCGACGACAACGTGTTCGCCTTCAGGGCCACGATGGACTGGTTGAGCGTGTAATAGCCATCGGACAGGTCGACGGCCTGAGCCCGCTCGGTCGTGAACGAGACCTGGTTGATGTCGAGGTCGAAGGCCTTGGCGCCCGGTGCGAACGAGTTGTCGAACGGAACCACGATCCAGACCAGGTCGCCTTTGGCGAAACCGAGCTTCTCGGCGAGGGCGTAGGCGAACGCGCTTTCGAAGCCCTTGCCATCGGTTGGGTCGCCGAGCGCCCATGGCTTCGTCGCGGCGGCGGGGATGTCGTAATACGGCGGGTAGGCGGGGTTGTCGGTGCCGATCGTCAGCTTGCCGGCGGTCGTGAGCTTCAGGCTCTCCTTTGCGCACGCGTTCGGCGAGGCCGTGGGCGCGACGCTCGCCTCGAGCGAGGCCGACGGGGCTGCGATGGACGGGGCGACGGACGCCGGCGCCGTCGTCGCACCACCGGTGCAGGCGGCGAACGTCAGGCTGGCGAGCAGGAGTCCGGTGACGGGGAAGGCGCGACGCATGAGTCTCATCCTCGTGAGCGGGCAAACGCCCGCGGAGTGTAGCGGATGTCCGACTGAACCAGTCGGAATTCGACGGCCCTCGCCCGGCGGTGTTCCGGACGACGGGTCACCGACGCCGGATGACGACCCCGAGGTCCTCGACGATGTCGTGCCTGGCGGCCGCGTCGGCCCGGCTGGCGGCAAGGCAGATCCGCCCGTAGGAATCCTCGTAGACGAGGGTTTGGCCGGGTGGAACGTCACCGAACGTCGCCTGCCAACTCGTCCGGATCGTGCGCAGGGACGTGCCTCCGCTGACGCTCAGCTCCAGCGGATCGCCCGGCGTCAGCGGGCCCAGCGCGGCCTCGAGGTCGGCCCGAAGCCCTGCCAGCTTGAGGTTGCCGAAGGTGTCCACGTAGACCACGCTCGATCGGAGCTCGCCCTCGACCACCTCCGGCCCGCGGATCGGCGACCCGACGAGGGCGGCCGGGTCGATCGACCGGCCCAACGAGGCGATCCCGACCCCGCGAGCCAGGTGGGCCGCCGCCGGCGCGAAGATGTCCCGGCCGTGAAAGCTCGTGCTGACGACTGGCAGGCGGTACGCCGGGGCCTCCAGCGCATGGACCGCAGTGATTCCGCCGAGTCGATTCGCGGCGGCGACCAGGAGCCCGTTGTCCGGCCCGACGAGCACGTCGCCCCGCCCGGTCGCGATGGCGACCGGCAGCCGGTCGGTGCCGACGCCGGGATCGACGACCGCGACATGGAACCCGATCGGCAGGTATGGCAGGGCGCACCACAGGAGGAGCGCGCCGTCCCGGATTGCGTACTTCCGGACCTCGTGGCTGATGTCGACGATCCGGGCGTCGGGGACGATCGAGAGCACCACGCCGTGGAGGATCGCCGCGCTCGGGTCGCGCAGCCCGAAGTCGGTCAGCAGAGAGATCAGGGGTCCGGGCATCGGCGGATCGTACGGCAGATGCCTCGAAGCGGCGCCTGGAGGAGGCTAGGCGCCGCTTCGAGGGTATTGCCGCGGTGGCGGGAGGAGGTACGGCACCGCGACGGGGATATTCGGTTGTCGCCAGCGGCGATCGACGCCGCCAAGGAGTCAGTGGACCTGCGGTCCGTCCGGTTCGCTGAAGTGACCGGTTCGGTTCATCTCGCGAAGGAAGAGGAGCTGATTGACCTGGCGGAGGGTCCAATGGGCATCGCCGACCTGGATACCGGCCAGGTAGGCCGTGAGGTTGGCCGCCTCGTCAGGCGCCAGGCCCCGGATGATGAGGTTCCGGTAGGTGGCCCGGGTGGGAAGCGCCCTGGTCTGCTCCGGGATGGAGACTTCCGTCGTGATGGCGGTGGCCGACCCAGACGCGCCCGCGGAGACCGCCGCGATGACCGGCCACGAGGGCGCGCCGCGCGAAGATCGGCCCTGACCCCGAGTACCTCGTCGCGCCTGTCCTGCCATGGTGCACCGGTCCGTCCTTGTCGCCTTCTGGCTGCTGGTTGCTGCTTCGATGGTCCCAGGCCCAATCCTTGGTCGGTGGCCCTTGTGGCTCTTTGACGTTCGGCTGCCGTGGTGTGGTTACGGGGATGTTCGGTCGGCCTGCCGACACCGGCGATGACCCGTCGGTCAGGGGTGGCCCGGTACTTGCGCCGACTGGCGGCGACGATCGTCAGAACGGGCCGCGAGTAGACTGCCCGCCGTGCGGGTCCGGACATTCGAGCTGCGGCTGATCGCCCTCGTCCTCGCCGCCTGCTGGGCGGTGGCGGCGGGCGTGGTCCTCGTCGCCTATCGACCCGGCGGGCCGATCGACGTCGCGGTCGGCGTCGCCGCCCTCCTGCCGGCCGTCGTGGCCCTGGCCGGCGTCGCGTGGCCGCCGCTCGCCCGCGGCGAGCGTGCCTTCGCGGCGATCGTCTGCCTTGCCGCCGGATCGCTCCTCGTGCTGGTTCCGTCGATCGCCGACGTGACCGGCCAGCTCGGCGGTCGTGGCGTCCAGACGCTTCTCCCGTCGGGCGAGGCGGCGTACCCGTGGGTGCTCGCCCTGCTCGGGACGAGCCTGTTCAGCGGCTTCGGGATCGCCCGGCGGCGACTCGGCGAGGCGGCGATGCGTCGCCGCCGGCTCGTCCGCGGGATCGCCCTCGCAGCGGTGCTGGCCGCCGGATCGGGGCTGGTCTTCAGCGCGGTCGCGATGGGCAACGAGCTGGCCCTCCGCGATCGGATCGCGTCATCCTCGCGGTTCGGCCCGACCGATCCCGATCGCGAGCCGCCCGAGTGCGACGGGCCGATGGGGATCGGACCGGCGGCCCGGGTCGGCGTGCATTTCGAGGGTTCGCTCGATGGCCGATCCCTCGGCACGATCGACCTTGCCGGCGAGCGCTCCGTGTCGGACGTCCGCTGGCTCGCCTATGTCGCGACGAGCCGCGATCTGGGGCTGCACGGAGCGACATCGATCGGCATTGACGCGTGGATCCGCGATCCGGTCGCGGGCTGGCGTCGGGCGACCACCGCGGACGTCCGCGACGCGACGCTCGATGTGCTCGCCTTCCGTGTCGCCCTCTCGCCCGCGGCGCGGGCGGCCGCGCAGTCGAGCGGCGTCGGCCTGATCGAGGGCGCCCGCGGACGTCAGTGCCGCATCCAGGTCGACGGGCCGACGTTCCGGGCGGCCTTTCCGGAGGTGACCTGGCTCGTCGGCACGGCCGACCTGGCGCGATGGCGAGGCCATCTCGACTACTGGGTGTTCGCGGACGGCCAGATCGGCCGGATCGCCGGCAGCGTCAACGGCGACGCGGCCGATATCCGGGAGGGCGCCCTCCAGGCGACGATCCGGGTGGATCTGACGGCGACCGATCGCGACGCAACCGTGCGCATCACGCCGCCCGGCCCGTAGCGCGGCGGGGTGCGGTCGGATCGCGCCGGGCGCTCGGCCGGGGGGCCTGGCCCCTCGCCCGGCGCGTGGACCGTGGCCGGCGAGCCGCCGACCGGCGATGATGGACCCGATGGACGACGAGACGCGATCCGGCAAACGCGACCGCCTCGCCCGGATGACCCGGATCCTGTCGCTGCTCAACGCCCACCCCGATGGGATGAAACCGGCCGAGATCGCCCGCCGCGTCGACTCGTCGGTCCGGACGGTCTACCGCGACCTGCGCTCGATCGAAGGCGAGCTCGGGATGCCGCTCTGGTCCGACGGCGGCCTGTGGGGGATGGCGGCCAATGCGTTCCTCCCGCCGCTCAAGCTGACCAGGAGCGAGGCGATGGCGGTCGTCCTTTCGGCCCGCCTCATGGTCCGCTACGCCGACAAGTACGACCCCGATCTCGCGGCGGCGTTCGAGAAGCTGGCCGAGATCCTCCCGCCCGCGCTGGGCGAGCACGTCGCCCGGACCCTCGACGTCCTCTCGCAGCGCCCGACCGACGAGGTGTTCAGCCGCCACGTCCACCTGCTGACCCAGGCGTGGGCCGAGCGGCGCGTCGTCTCGCTCGACTACGAGCCGGCGAACTACGCGCCGGAGGCCGCCAAACGGACGGCCCGTGTCCGGCCCTACCTGATCGAGCCGTCGCTCCAGACGCACGCGCTCTACCTGATCGGCTGGGACGAGACCCGGGAGGCGATCCGGACGTTCAAGATCGAGCGCATCCGCGACGTCTCGCTGACACCCGACCCGTTCCCGCCGCCCGAAGCCGGCCTGATCGAGGGGATGTTCGGGCGGGCCTGGGACATCATCGCCGACCAGGAGCCCGTCGAGGTCGAGCTCCGGTTCTCGCCGTCGGTCGCGACCCGCGTCCGCGAGGCCCGCTGGCATCCGTCGCAGGTCGTCGCCGAGGAGGCGGACGGGTCCCTGTCGTGGCGGGCGATCGTCGCCGGCACGATCGAGATCCGGTTGTGGATTCTCTCGTGGGGCGACAGCGTCGAGGTTCTGGCGCCCGCGGCACTCCGGGACGACGTCGCCGCGACGCACGAGCGGGCAGCCGCCCAGTACGCCGCGCGGGGGGCACGCGCCTGATGGCCCGCCACCCGTTCAGCGCGGTCAACCTGATCAGCGACCCGATCCACGGCTACGTCGAGATGACGAAGCGCCTGACGGCGGAGGAGTCGGCGAATGCCGGTCTCCCGGCCGAGGACGTCGCCGAGGAGGACCTCCTCGACACCGCGTGGGTCCAGCGGCTTCGCCGGATCAGCCAGCTCCAGAGCGCCCGCTGGGTCTTCCCGACGGCCGAGCACTCGCGGTTCACCCACGGTCTCGGGGTGATGCACGAGGCCGGGCTCTGGGCCCGCTCGCTCTACCCGTCGCTCCGGACCGCCCTGGCGGCCGCGGACGCCGGCAGCATCCCGAGCGAGGGCCTCGTGGTCGAGACGCTCCGCGTCGCCGGCCTCCTCCACGACGTCGGCCACGGGCCATTCGCCCACTTCTTCGACGACAACGTCCTGGCGTCCTTCCCCGCGCCGGCGGATCCGCGCCGACAGATCGGCAAGCGCCTGACCCACGAGGACCTCTCGCAGCTGATCATCGAACGAGAGCTGGGCGAGGTCGTTGGCGGTCTGCGGCGGGCGCCCGGCGCCGTCGCGGAGCGCGACGCGTTCGCCTATGGCGAGTCGATCGACCCGCGTTGGGTCTCGTTCCTCGTCTCGAAGCCGGCCCTCGCCGACCCGGCGATGCCGGTCTGGGTGCGCTGGCTCCAGCCGCTCCTCTCGGGCGTCTTCACGGTCGACAACCTCGACTACGTTCGGCGCGACGCGTGGATGACGGGCGTGGCGATCGACATCGACGTGGAGCGGCTTCGGCGGTACGCCTTCATCGGCGAGCGCGGCCTCACGCTCTACGAACCGGGCCTTGCCGCCCTCGAGATGTTCCTGACGTCCCGTCTCTTCCTCTACCAGCAGGTCTACTTCCATCGAACGGTCCGGGCGATCGACCTCGACCTGGCGGAGGTCTTCCGGCCGTCGATCGAGGCGATCTTCGGCGAGGCGTCGCCGGCCGACGCGCTGGGCAACTACGTCGACCTCGACGAGTACGCGCTCCTCCACCAGGCTGCCCGATGGACCCGTGGCGACTCCGTCGCGGCCGACCCCAAGCCCGGCGACGGTCGGGTGACCCCGGCGGTCGCCGACGCGTGGCGGGCCATCCTCCTCCGCCGCCCGCGCTGGCGGTCCGAGGCCGAGCTGCGGGTCGAGTACGAAGCCGGCGCGCGGCCGGACGATGAGATCGCGGCCCTCGGGTCGGCCGTGCCGGGCCAGGTCGCGATCGACCTCGCGGTCGTGGACGCGCGGCCCGCCGACGCCACCGCGACGGACTCCCTCCTGGCCGTCGAGGGTCGCGACGGCTCGGCGCTGTCGCTCGCCCGCTCCCTCGGCCGGCTGCCGGCCTACGCCCTGATCGCCCGTCGCTACCGCCGCATCGGCTGAATGGCCGCGGCGGTGGCGGTCGCCGCCGCGAGCTCCCGGACCGACGCGATCGCTTTCGCGATCTGGCGCGTCCGAAGCGCGACGTCCCCGCCGGGCAGGACCGCCAGCGGATCGATCCGGGCGATCTCGAATTTCGGCACCTTCAACCGGCGGAGGATGTCGGCCCGAACGCCGAAGGTGCTCGTCTCGAGCGGGCTGAACAGTCCGTAGTGGACGTGACAGCCCGATGCGTGCCCTGTCGCCCCCTCGTGGCCGATCAGCTGGCCGGCCCCGACCCGCTGACCGACCCGGACGGTCACGTCGCGGAAGTGGGCGTAGATGCTGCGATAGCCGTTGCCGTCATCGATGACGACCACGTTGGGTAGGTCGTGCCACAGGTCGCGCACGTCGAGGATGTGGAAGTAGGCTGTGAGATCGCCGAGCCAGCCGACCTGCTGGTCGAACCGCCGTCCGGCCGCCAGGACCATGCCGGCGTGGGCGGCCCCGACCGGCGCACCGCAGAACGAGGCCATGTCGACGCCGTCGTGGAAGAGCTTGCCGTCCTTGATCCGCGTCCCGCCGGGGATCGCCTTGAACGGCAGCGAGATCCGGCCCCGCGTCAGCGGCCAGACGTAGCCCGTCAGCGCGCCGGGCGGCGGCGGCAGCCGCTCGATGCCGGCTCGCGGCCCGTCGCGGTCGGTCGGATGGGCGTAGACGAGGCGC
>DASUPH010000015.1:0-2904 GCA_036276275.1 Candidatus Limnocylindrales bacterium | reverse complement strand
CTCGATCACCGAGGGCATCCGGGTCATCCCGCCGACCAGGACGACCTCGTCGACGTCGCCCGGCTTGAGCCCGGCATCCTTGAGCGCGGCCTCGACCGGCTTGCGCGTCTTCTCGACGAGGTCGCGGACGAGGTCCTCGAGCTTGGCCCGGGTGAGGGTGACGACGAGGTGCTTCGGGCCCGCGGCGTCGGCGGTGATGTACGGCAGGTTGATCTCGGTCGACGACGTCGAGCTCAGCTCGATCTTCCCCTTCTCGGCCGCCTCCTTGAGGCGCTGGAGGGCCTGCGGATCCTTCGAGAGATCGATCCCCTGGTCCTTCTTGAACTCGGCCAGCAGCCACTCGATCACGCGCTGGTCGAAGTCGTCGCCGCCGAGATGGGTGTCGCCGTTCGTCGCCTTGACCTCGAAGACGCCCTCGCCGAGCTCGAGGATCGAGATGTCGAATGTGCCGCCGCCCAGGTCGTACACGGCGATCTTCTCGTCGTGCTTCTTGTCCAGGCCGTACGCGAGGGCCGACGCCGTCGGCTCGTTGATGATCCGGCGGACATCGAGCCCGGCGATCCGGCCGGCGTCCTTGGTCGCCTGGCGCTGGGTGTCGTCGAAGTACGCCGGGACCGTGATGACGGCCTCGGTGATCTTCTCGCCGAGGTACGCCTCCGCGTCGGTCTTCAGCTTCTGGAGGATCATCGCGCTGATCTCGGGCGGGGTGTAGGTCTTGTCGGCGACCTTTACGACGAGACCGTCGCTCTTGGCGTCCTTCTCGACCGTGTAGCTGACGAGCTCCTTGGCCCGCTTCGTCTCCGGGTCGTCCCAGCGACGGCCCATGAACCGCTTGATCGAGTAGATCGTGTTGTGGGGGTTGGTCACGGCCTGGCGCTTGGCCAGCTGGCCGACGAGCCGCTCGGCCGTCTTCGTGAAGGCCACGACCGACGGCACCGTCCGGCCGCCTTCGGCCGAGGCGATGACGGTCGGCTCGCCGCCTTCCATGACGGCGACGACGCTGTTCGTCGTGCCGAGATCGATCCCGATGATCTTGCCCATCTGTTGCTGTCTCCTGATGTCGGTGGCTGGTTTCGGTTGGTGATGTGGTCGTTGCTGATCAGTTCGCTTGCGGCGCCGCCGGTTCGGGCGCCGCGGCGACGGCCACGAGGGCCGGCCGGAGGACCCGGTCGCGGAGCTTGTACCCGCGCCGGACGACATCCACGATCTCGCCCTCGGGTCGACCCGTGCCCGGCACGGTGGCGATCGCCTCGTGCTCGCGCGGGTCGAACGGCTTGCCGGGCTCGGCCTCGACCGGGCGGACGCCCTCGCTGTCGAGGAGGGCGCGGAGCTTGCGGTCGATCGCCGTCACGCCCTCGACCCAGGCGTGGTCGCCGAGCTCGGGTGGTCGGTTGTCGATCGCGAGATCGAAGTCGTCGGCGATGGCGATGACCTTCCGGATCAGGTCCTCGCCGGCCAGACCGAGCATCGCCTCGCGCTCCTCGCCCGTCCGGCGGCGGTAGTTCGTGAACTCGGCTCGCTCGCGTTGCAGGGCGGCGAGGTACTCCTCCGCCTTGGCATTCGTCGCCTCCAGCTCGCCGTTGAGCCGTTCGATGTCGGCCAGGAGCTTGGTCGGCGAGACATCGAGCTCATCGACCCGCTCCTGGGCTCTGGTCCGATGGGTCATCCGTGGTCCTCCGGGTTGGGTCGGGCGGGGGCCATGCGATGGTCGCCCACGTTCATCACGCATCGATGTGCTGCACCAGCTCGCTCATCAGGGCCGAGACGAAGCGCACGGTCCCGATCGCCTGGGCGTAGCCCATCCGGGTCGGCCCGAGGACGCCGACGACGCCCACCGCTCGACCGGGCTCGCCGTACGGGGCGAGGACGAGCGAGACGTCGCGCATCTCGGCCGGCGCGTTCTCGGCGCCGATGAAGACCTGGACCGAGCCGACCCCGGCAACACGATCGAGGAGCTGCCCCAGGTAGGCTCGGTTCTCGAGAGCCGCGAACACCCGCCGAAGCTTCTCGCTCCGCTCGAACTCGGGCGCCTCCATCACGTGGAGGAGGCCGTCGCTGAAGACCTCCTCGATGACCATGGCATCGTACTCGCGGATCGCGGCGATCACGCGCTCACCGACCCGCCGGACGAGTGTCCCGATCGCGCCGTCGCCGTCGATCCGGGCCAGCGCCCGGTCGGCATCGGTCGCGGTCCGGCCGGCCATCAGGCCGTCGAGGATGACGGCGGCCCGGGTCAGCTCCTCCTGCTCGACGGGCTCGGAGAGGGTCACGAGGACCTGTCGGATCGCCCCTTCGCGGAAGACGATGATCAGGCTCGCGAGGCGTTCGCTGATCGTGACGAGGTCGACACGCCGCACGTGCGCCGCTCGCGGCTTCGCCGGCGTGGCCAGCCCCGCCGTCCGGTTGGCGGCGGCCAGCGTCGTCGCGGCGAGACGGAACCACTGCTCGGACGCGTGCTGGACCTGGCCGAACTGGTGGCGGATCATCAGCTGTTCGACGGGCGGGAGCAGGCTCGTATCGGCGATCGCCTCGACGAAGTAGCGGTAGCCGGCGTCCGTCGGGATCCGCCCCGCGCTCGTGTGGGGGTGGGTCAGCAGCCCGGCGCTCTCGAGGTCGGCGAGGATGTTCCGGACCGTCGCGCTCGACACGCCGAGACGGTAGCGCTCGACGAGCGCCGCCGACCCGACGGGGGTCGCGGTGTCGACGTATTCCTCGATGACCGCCCGGAGGATCGACTGGGAGCGCGGATCCAGCGAGGCGGCGGTACGGACGCGTCGCGTCACAGGTGGGCCTCTGGTGCTTGGCTCAGGGGATTAGCACTCGATGACCGAGAGTGCTAACGAACTCTAGCAGTCCGCTGTCCTGAGTGTCAACGCTGTCGAGGTCTGATTGTGCCACTGGGAC
>DASUPH010000014.1:0-9450 GCA_036276275.1 Candidatus Limnocylindrales bacterium | reverse complement strand
CGTCGGCAACGACTCGTGGACGGAGAGCACGACGCGGGCGCCGGCCGTGTCGGGCTTGCCGACGAAGACGGCGTCGATGGCGAATCGCATGAACATCATGTGGATGCCGTTGCTGTCGGGCAGCCACAAGGCGGCACCCGGTGCGAGCGACCGCCGGCCCATGAGGCCCATGAACTTGCCCCAGAGTCCGTCGGCCGACTCGACGTCGGTCGCGAGGAGGATCTCGCGGTTGACATTGCGCGCGAGGAGCGGGCGACCGCCGATGCGCTGGCTCGACGGGCTCCCGGTACCGGGTTCGATGGTCGAGGGCGCGGCCCCGGTCGTGCCCGGGTCCGAGCCCGTCCCGGTCACTGCCCGGTGACGGAGCTCGACAGGTTCTGCATGATCAGGATGATCGCCGGGCCGAGAATGATGATGAACAGCGACGGGAAGATGCAGCCGACGAGCGGGAACAGCATCTTGATCGGCGCCTTTGCGGCCTGCTCCTCGGCTCGCTGGCGGCGCTCGATCCGGAGCTGCTCCGACTGGACCTGGAGCACCTTGCTGATCGAGACACCGAGCTGCTCGGCCTGGATGATCGCGCCGATGAAGTTGGTCAGCGGCGGAACCTCGGTCCGGGGGACGATGTCACGGAGCGCCTCGCGGCGCGTCTTGCCGACCCGGACTTCGGCCAGGGCCCGGCGGAACTCATCCGTCAGCGGACCTTCGAGCTTCTCGACGACCTTGCCGAGGGCGGCATCGAAGCCGAGCCCGGCCCTCACGGAGATCGTCAGCAGGTCGAGCGCGTCCGGGATCTGGAGGAGCACGGCGTGCTGGCGCTTCTTGACCCGACCGCCCAGCCAGAACTCGGGGATCGTGTAGCCGAACAGGAGGCCGACCGCACCCATGAGGATCCGGAGGAGCGGCGGCAGGCCAAGGATCCCGACGACGCCGAACAGGAAGAAGAACAGGATCGCGCCGACGACCGCGGCCACGGCCTTGATCCCGAGCCAGTCGGCAACGCGGAGGTTGCCCGGGTTGCCGGCGAGGGCAAGCCGTTTCTCCGCCTTGTCCTGGAAGGAGCTGCTGGCCATCCTGCCCATCGAAGCGGACAGGCGGGCCGCCAGGGGCCGGAAGGTCCGCTCGAGGAACGGCTGCTGAAGCTCGAGCTCCTCGAGGTTCTTGGCCTGCATCGTACCCAGCTGGGTCAGCCGGGCCTGGACCGGATCGACCGGTGAGCTGCCGGCGAGACCGAGGGCGATCAGGATGATCGCGCCGGCCGCCGCCGCAGCGATGAGGATCGGGACGAAGGGGGGCATCGGCTAGACCTCGATGTCGACGATTTTGCGGATGAACATGAACCCGAGGAACATCATGAATCCGCCGGTGAGGAGGATGACGACGCCGAGCGGCAAGCCGAAGGCCTCCGGCGGTTTGGCGAACATCGGCTCCATGAAGGCCGGCGCGGCAACGAACAGGAAGCCGGCCAGGCCGATCGGCAGGAAGCCGACGACGTAGCCCGACAGACGCTGCTGCGCGGTCAGGGTCCGGATCTCGCCCTTGATCCGGATCCGCTCGCGGATCGTGAACGCGATCGAATCGAGGATCTCGGCGAGGTTGCCACCGACCGTGTGCTGGATGTTGATCGCGGTGGCCATCAGCTCGAGGTCGTCCGAGCGAACCCGGCGGACCATGTTCTCCATCGCCTGCTCGAACGGCAGGCCGAGGTTGACCTCGCGGATGACGCGGCTGAACTCCGTGGAGACCGGCGGCCGCGACTCGCGGACGACCAGCTCGACCGCCTGGAGGAACGACGAGCCGGCTCGCAGTCCGTTGGCGAGGAGGGTGATCGTATCGGGCAGCTGCTTGTTGAACGCGTTAAGCCGGCCGCTCTTCCGGCGACCGAGCCAGAAGCGCGGCAGCATGAACCCGACGAACGCGGCCACGAGAAGCGCGAGCGGGGAGCGCAGGGCCGGCATGCCGAGGGACAGGACGATGAAGATCACGGGCAGGCCGGCGATCGACGCCGCCCAGATCGCCAGGAACTCGCTCGGCTTGAGGCGGAGGTCGGCGCGCGCGATGTCGCGGGCGAGGTTCGCTCCGAAGTCACGGTTCTCGACGACCCGGTTCAACTGGGCGAGAGCCACGCTCTGGGCAATGATCTCGCTCAGTCCGCCGCTGCCGCTCGCGGCCACCGTTGAGCCGTCACGGCCCGCTGCGTAGCGCTCGAGCCGGGCGCTGACCCCGGATCCGCTCCCGGACGTGGCAATACCGATCGCGATCATGAAGATCGCAGCCGCCGCCACGCCGGCGACGGCCAGCGTCAATGGATCCACAGGGTCTCCTCCACGTTCAGTAGCTGAAGCCGAAGAGGCCCGGCGGCAGATGGATCCCCATCACCTCGAACTTCTCGACGAACTTGGGTCGAATGCCGGTTGGCTTCAGGCGACCCTGGATCTTGCCCTCGACCACGCCGGTCTGTTCGAACACGAACACATCCTGCATGACGATGACGTCGCCTTCCATGCCCTGGACCTCGGTGATGTTGACGATCTTGCGGGTCCCGTCCTTGAGGCGGCTCTGCTGGACGATCAGGTCGACCGCGGACGCGATCTGCTCCCGGATCGCCCGGACCGGCAGGTCGATGCCGGCCATCAGGACCATGGTCTCGAGACGCGACAGCATGTCGCGCGGGCTGTTTGCGTGGCCCGTCGACATCGAGCCGTCGTGGCCGGTGTTCATGGCCTGGAGCATGTCCAGGGCCTCGCCTGAGCGGCACTCCCCGACGATGATCCGGTCGGGCCGCATCCGGAGCGCGTTCCGCACGAGCTCCCGGATCGGGATGGCGCCCTTGCCTTCGATGTTTGGCGGCCGCGACTCGAGGGTTACGACGTGCTCCTGGCGAAGCTGGAGCTCGGCCGCGTCCTCGATCGTCACGATCCGCTCGTCGTTCGGGATGAATGACGACAGGACGTTGAGGGTCGTGGTCTTGCCGGAGCCGGTGCCGCCGGAGACGAAGATGTTGAGGCGGGCCTCGACGCACGCCCGCAGGAAGTCGAACATGTCGGGGGTCGCGGTGCCGAAGCGGACCAGGTCGTCGACGGTGAACGGCGACGCCGAGAACTTCCGGATCGTGATCACCGGTCCGACGAGCGAGAGCGGCGGGATGATGGCGTTGACGCGGGAGCCGTCGGTCAGGCGGGCGTCGACCATCGGGCTCGACTCGTCGACGCGGCGACCGATCGGGGCAATGATCCGGTCGATGATCCGCATCACGTGGTCGTCGTTCTGGAAGACGACGTTCGTCAGCTCGAGCTTGCCGGATCGCTCGATGTAGACCTGGCGAGGTCCGTTGACCATGACCTCCGAGATCGACTCGTCGCGGAGCAGCGGCTCCAGCGGCCCGAGGCCGATGATCTCGTCGGTGATCTGCTCGAGCATCCGGACGCGCTCGGCGCGGGTCAGGGCGAGGCCTTCCTCGTCGATGACCTTGCCGAAGATCTCCTCGATCTGGCGGCGGACCTCGACCTGGTTGGACAGGTCGAGCTTCGGGTCCAGGTCCTGGATGACCCGGCTCTGGATCCGGAACTTGACGTCACGGAACGACTCCCGGACGGGCGCCTGGGTCATCAACCGCTGCGACGCGGTGGGCGGCGCACCGCTCGAACCCGACGACGGTCCGGAGGGGCCGCCCGGGGCCGCCGGAAGGCCGGGCCCAGACGGAGCCGGGCCGGCGCCCGGTCGAGCGCTTTCGATCCGCTTCAGCAGTGACATGGCATCAACCCCTTACCGCCCCGCCGGGCTCACTACGACCGACATCATCATCGGAATGAAAACAACGACTTCTTCTGGACCGTCTTGCGGGCCTCTTCCCCCCGAGGAGCGGGCGCCCGCTCTCCGGCGACGGACTGGGCCAGACGGAGGATGTCCTGGGAGACCTGGGCCTCCCGGTTGGAGAGGAAGAAGGGTACGCCCCTGTTGAGGGCATATACGACGGATCGCCCATCGCTGACGATTGTATGGTCGACCTTCCGGCCGATCGAGTTCTCGACGTCCTGGACGCGGATGCCGAGGCTCGAGTCCGCCCGGTTGAGGACGAGCTTGACCTTGTCCTGCTCGTAGCCCAGCTGCTCGGCCACCTCGAGGAACAGGCGCATGTTCTTGATGCTGGTGATTTCGAGACTGAGGACCGTCAGGATCACATCGGACGCGTCCAGGATCGCGAGGGTCGTCTCGTTGAACCACGACGTGCAGTCGACGATGACGAGGTCGTGACCATGACGGAGGGCTTCGAGCACCCGCTTCACGCCGGACGGCGTGATCAGCTCGGCCATCTCCGGCGATGGCGGAGCGAGCAGGACCCGGATCCCCGCAGAGTGGTTGATGATGAACGTGTCGAGCGACTCCGGCTCGCCGGCTTCGAGCTCCGGAACCAGGTCCGCGATCGACTTGTTCTTCGGGTTCAGGTTGAGCAGCACGCCGACGTCGCCGAACTGGAATGAGCCGTCCATCAGGAGGACGGACTTGCCCAGCTCAGTGGCCGCGGCAATGGCCATGTTGACCGCGATCGTGGTTCGGCCGACGCCGCCCTTCGGGCTGAAGATCGCGATGATCTGGCCCTCGGGACCCTCGCCCGACCCGCCTTCGCCACGGGCCGGCCCGGCCGCCATGGGGACGGCCGCCAGGCGGCTCTGCTTGTCCTGCTCGCGGGTATAGACCTGCCGGATCGACGCCGTGAGCTCGTCACTGCTGAACGGCTTGACGAGGAACTCGCGAGCGCCGGCCAGCATCGAGCGGCGGAGGTAATCGGCCTCGCCCTGGACCGACATCATCACGACGGCCGTCGCGGGCACCTCGGCCGACATCTTCTCGGTCGCGGCGATCCCGTCCATGTCCGGCATGTTGATGTCCATCAGGACGACATCGGGTTGGAGACGGCTCGCCATCGAGAGCGATTCGGAACCGGACGCGGCCGCACCGACCACCTCGATGTCAGTCTCGAAGCCGAGAAGCTTCGTCAGGTGGTCGCGTGTCTCCTGGATGTCGTCCACGATCAGGACGCGGATCTGGTCGGCCATTCGTTCAGTCGGTCCGGTTGTCTCGTTGCGTTGGCGATGGTCGGGGCGGCGGCCCCGGAATTCGGACGGGCGCGGGACCGGAGGTCCGACGCGCCCGTCGCGCTGCCAGGGTGGTGGTGGCCGCCGAGGGCGACCGGGTGAGTGGTTCGGCTAGCGGAGCTTGGCCGGAAGGATGGCCTCGACGAGCTCGGGGATCGGCACCGAGAAGTCGACAGTGAGCTTCTTGAGTGTGATGCCCTTGGAGCCGCTCGGCGGCGGGACGATCGGGTTGTTGGCGTCGTCGACGAAGTCCTTGCGTGAGCGAAGGACGAGGCTGATGGAGCCGTCCAGCTGGGCGAACTTGATGACCTCGGCCTGGGTCGCGTTGACGCCGACGATCACGATCTCCTGCTGGCCGTTGAGGGACGTCTGCTGCTGGCCGCCGGTGCCGGTGCCCGTGCCCGTGCCCGTGCCGGTTGCCGGGGCCTGGCCCTGGGGCGCGGCGGGCGGTGGCGGGAGCTGGCGGCAGAGGACCTGCATCCCCTCCAGGAGGAGCTTGACGCTCGTGCCGTTGAGGCCGGCAACCGTGGTGATGGTCTGGTCGGTCGGGTTCAGCGTGACGACGGGGAACTTGTCGCCGGCGAAGCCTACGAGCATGTCGACGTAGTCACCGGTGTTGATGATCGTGCCGACGCCCGAGACCTGGTCGACCTGGATGGAGATCGCCCGGAAGTCCTTCGGGACGTCGATCGCTCCGCAGCCGGTCGTCGAGGTGTCGAAGTCGGCGGCCTCGAGCTGGGCTCCGGTGATGACCGGGCGCCGCGCGACCTGGCCGATGATCAGCTCCTTCGACGTGAAGGCGGTGGTCTTGCGGTCGGCGATGATCCGATTCTGGACGTCCAGCATGTCCGCGGTCACGACCACGCCCAGCGGGATGTCGCGAGTGGCGAGCACCGTCGGGAGCTCCTTCGGTGGCAGGTTGGCGTCAGTGGTCGTCGGGCGATTGCCGCTCAACAGGAGGGCGATGCCGACGAACGCGATGACCGCCAGGAACACCCCGACGAGCAGGACGAGTCGATTTGAGCGCTTCAAGATTGGTCTCCCGAGCCGTGTGACAGGTGGCACCACTGTAGCACCGCCCGAAGGCGGCGCGACTATACCAAAGGGCTAGGACCATTAGGAGGATTCGGCAGGAAATCACGCACGGCGAAAGGTGATTCGCAAGGTCCGGCCCGGCCGTTCAACGGTGGTCGCAGGTGGTGCGCAAGGCCGGTGCGCGTCGCGTCGCGGATCCCGGATCCCTGGCCGGGCCGGACGCGAAGCGGCCCGTCCTCGAGAGGACGGGCCGCCGAGCTGAGAGGTCCGGTTACTGCACGGACTGGATCGTGCTTCCGATGACGCTGAGCTTGTCGCTGACCTGGGTGCCCATGAACATGAGGGCAACAATGGCGACGACTGCGATGAGAGCAAGAATAAGTGCGTATTCGGCCAGTCCCTGACCGTCGAGCTGCTGCAGCGCGAGCTGGATCCTGGCGGTGATCCGCCGAATATGGGACACGTCTTCACCTCCTTCCGTCGGAGTCCCGCAGATAAGGCTACGAATGAGTGCGATGCGAGGCCTTCGATGTGCTCACGGTAGGCCGATCGACCCCGGTGTCAATAGCCCGTTGTCCCCGTGGTGAGAGTGCACCACCCGCCGCCAAATACGGCGAACCGCCGGGACCCGAGGGTCACCGGCGGTCCGTCTCTGATCAGGGTTAGATCGAGCTGCCGACCTTCGAAAGGATCGTGCTGACCTGGTTGCCCAGGAAGATGAGGGCGATGATCGCGACGATCGCGATGAGGGCGAGGATCAGCGCGTACTCGGCGAGACCCTGGCCTTCCTCGTCCCGACGGAAGGAAGCGATGAGAGCGTTGAGAACGGACATAGAGAGTGCCACCTCCTTTCCCCAAGATTCCCCGTACCACCAGGGTCACCCACCGTACGAGCGGGCGGCGAGGTGTGTCAAGGGATTCCCGACGAAAGCGTTGACAAGGCGCGGCGCCCGGACATGAAGAGCCGCCGGCCACTCGTCGTGACCGGCGGCTTGAACGGTTGGAGAGGGGTCAGATCGAGGCGCCGACCTTCGAAAGGATCGTGCTGACCTGGCCGCCCAGGAAGATGAGGGCGATGATCGCGACGATGGCGATGAGGGCGAGGATCAGCGCGTACTCGGCGAGACCCTGGCCTTCCTCGTCCCGACGAATCGAGGCGATGAGAGCGTGGAGCATGGACATCGTGGTACCTCCTTTCCACAAAGACTCCCCGGCCGTGAGGCCGGGGGCGGCGCACACCGTACCCGGTGGGTTCGCGATTGGTCAATACGGCATGATCGGTAGCTCGATCGAACGGGGATGCCCGGAAACCACGAACCGCCGGTCGTCCGAGGACATCGGCGGTTGAACGCTCGTGGCGAGGCCTGGTCCCCGTCGGGACCCGGAAACCACGAACCGCCGGTGGCCCGAAGGCGCCGGCGGTTCGAAGTTGTCGGGAGTCGGTCAGACCGACTCCAGTCGGGTTAGACCGACGCGCCGACCTTCGAAAGGATCGTGCTGACCTGTCCGCCCAGGAAGATGAGGGCGATGATCGCAACGATGGCGATGAGGGCGAGGATCAGCGCGTACTCGGCGAGACCCTGGCCTTCCTCGTCCCGACGAATCGAGGCGAGGAACTGCTGAATAAGTGCCATCCGGCAACCTCCTGATGAATGAGTGCCCGCCCCCGGTCGGGGGCTTGACCAGATAATTGCAGGTGCCGTCGGGAATACCACTAGGCAATTGGTACCGGGACCCGAACCCATTAGACAGCGGGGTCTCCGGCGCTCTGCGGTCGCATGTCGCTCGGTCCGACGGGCCCCCGGAGCACCGTCGAAACCGTGCCTGCTGACCGACGAGTTAGACCGACTCGCCGATCTTGCTGAGGATCGAGCTGACCTGTCCGCCCAGGAAGATGAGGGCGATGATCGCAACGATCGCGATGAGGGCGAGGATCAGCGCGTACTCGGCGAGACCCTGGCCTTCCTCGTCCCGACGAATCGAGGCGAGGAACTGCTGAATGAGTGCCATCCGGCATACCTCCGATGAGTGCGGCCTGTCACAAAGACAAGCTCTGTTGTCATCGTGCACGTCCAACCGGCGGGCTTCATTGACCAGAAAGTACCAGTTGGTCCCTTGTCGTCGACACGACGCGCGGCGCCCCATGTCCGAGGCACGAGGATGCGCGCGGGCGATTCCTTCAGGAGGCGGCGTCGATCGCGTCCCCGACGACCTGCAGGAATGCGCTCAGCGTGCCGCCGAAGAAGACCAGCAGGACGATCGCGAGAACCGCGGACAGCGCAAGGATCAGGCCGTACTCGACGATCCCCTGGCCGTCGGTCGGGGAGGCCGGCCCGTCAGGCACGGGTGCCGGTGTCGAACGACGGTCAGGATTCGACCGAGGCATCGCTCGGGTCGGTGATCTCGGCGCGGAGACGAAGCTCGCCGCCACCGGCGCCGAGCTCGGCCACGATGCCGGTCGTGGCGGCCCGCTGCTGGATCTCCCGCCACGAGGCCGCGGGCAGGGCGACGAGCGCCGCTTCACGAGCCGAGATCACGGCGCCTTCGGCCCGCTCGCGGCGGTCGGCGATCATCGCCCCGAGGGCCGGCGGCAGGTCCTTGTCGACCGTGCCCGCGGCCTCGAGGGCCTCGGCGACCTGGCGATCGGCGTCGGCCATCGCTGCCGTCGGCTCACGCGTCGCGCTGATGCGAGCCTCGACGACGTCGTCGGACCAGTCGAGGTGGATCGCGACGTGATCGGGGGCGGCGGCAAGATAGGCGCCGAGGGCTTCATCCAGGATCCGGAAGAGGCTGCTCTCGAGGTCCATCGCGAGCCGGCGGTCCTGGCCGATCGAATCGAACTCGACCGCGACGTTGGCCCGACGGCCGCGCTCGCGGGCCGCGCGGCGGAGCGTCGGCACGAGACCGAGGTCGTCGAGGACCATCGGCCGGACGTCGAAGATGAAGGTCTTGGTGGCCTCCAGCGTCTGCTGCACCATCGACTTGAGCAATCGGACCTCGCCCCGCGCGCCCTCGGGATCGGGGCCCATGAGGCGTTCGACGATCTGGGCCTGGAGCACGATGTTCGTCAGGCTCTGGGCGGGGCCGTCGTGCATCGCCCGGGCGATCTCGCGGCGAAGGTCCTCCTGGGCGTTGAGGACGATCCTCGACATCGGCGAGCCGGCTCCCTCGCCGGCGATCAGTCGCGCGGCCCCCTCTACCGGGAGTGCCGCGCCGTAGACCTCGGCCAGCTCCAGGAGGCTGTCACGGAAGCGGGCGAGGGTCTTGCGCTTGCCCTCGAGGACATCGACCTGGGACTCCATGACCGAAGCCCGCCGGG
>DASUPH010000013.1:0-4229 GCA_036276275.1 Candidatus Limnocylindrales bacterium | reverse complement strand
AGCCGAGCACCTGGCAGCTCTTGTCGGACGGATCGCTCGAGAAGGCGGTCGTCGTCCCCTGGAGGACGGCCTCGATCGCGTCCGGCGGGAGGCCCGGTTCCATCGCGGCGACGAGCGCCGCGGACAGGACGACGTGCGGCGTCGCCATCGACGTGCCGTTGTAGGCCGCATAGGTGGGGCTCACCGGGACGGTGGCGCCGGTGTCGATCGTGCTGATGATCCCGACGCCAGGACCCGCGATGTCGACGCCCGCGCCGTCATTCGAGAAGGAGGCCCGCTTGCCGTTCACGTCGATCGCCGCGACCGTCATGGCGTTTGCGCAGTTCGCCGGGGAGGATCCCGCGGCGTCGGCGCCGAGATTGCCGGCCGCCACGACGACGACCGCGCCATGTGCACGGGCATCGGCGATCGCGTCCTGGTAGTAGCTCGGGCAGTCGGGACTCTGGCCGCTCAGGGAGAGGTTGAGCACCCGCGCCGGTGTCGAGTTCGCCGGCACACCGGGAACCGTGCCGCCGGCGGCCCAGCGGATCCCGTCCGCGACGTCGGTTCCGTACCCGCCGCAGGTGCCGAGGACCCGAACCGGCTGGATCTTCACCCCCGGCGCCCCACCGAAGACGCCGATCCCGTTGTCTGCCACGGCCGCGATCGTGCCGGCGACGTGCGTCCCGTGCCAGGACGACTTCCGCGGGCTGCACGCGTCCCCGGGGTCCGACGCATCCGGATCCCGAAGATTGCCGTCGTTGGCCTGGGCGAGGACGCTGATCATGTCGTAGCCCGGGACCGACTGGCCGGCGAGATCCGGGTGGCTGACCAGCCCGGTGTCGAGGACGGCGACCACGACGCCGGTGCCGTCCGTCGTCGGCCACGCGCTGAGCACGTCGATCCCGAACGGCGAGCCGTCGGCCGGGCCCAGGAGGCCCCACAGGTTGGCGGCCTGTGGATCGTTGGGGAGGTTCTCGGCCGTCATCCACAGGTCGGGTTCGACCGAGACGGCGCCGGGCACCCGACGCAATGCCGCCAGGATCCGCTTCGCATCCGAGCCAAGCGGCGATCCGAGCTCGTAGACGGCCGTGCCGGAACCGGTCGTCCGGACGAGTCGTGCCCCATGGCCGCCGGCGGTCGCCACGGCGGCGACGTGCTTCCGGGCGGCGGCCGCGGCGACGGCCGGCGTGGCCGTCGAACGAACCTCCGACCAGCGGACCACGACACGGTTCGTGCGCGCCACCGACGCCGCGACGGGCTCTGCCCGCGCCTGGGCGCGGACGGGTCGGTCGAAACGAGGCGCATCGGCACGAGCGGGCGCCAGGCTCGCGGGCGCATACCCCGGACCGGGCGCACCTGCCGCCGCGGGCGCTCCCGCGCCGAGGATCGCGAGGCTGGAGAGGAGGCTGAGGACGGTCCTCGACCTGGCGCCGATGCGCCGGTCACGCACGGAGGCGATCCCCTCGATCGAGCTGCGCGACTGCGACCAGCGGCCCGGGGTGGGTCATCGCTGTGCTCCCGGACTCGTCGGACGATGTCGGCAAGCAGGTACCCCCTTGTCGAACCATCCTACCAAGGGATTCCGCGTGTTTCGACGGATTCCGCCGCTTTCGACGTCCAGCACCAAACGGCCGGTGTCCGGGATCAACGATGGCGGAGCCCGGGCGGGCCGGCGCCGGGGCGACTATCGTCAGGCGGTGGATCCGCCGGAAGCTGATGACCCGACCACCGACGCCGTCGACTTCGACGTCGTGATCGACGACACGATCGACACGTTGCCGCCGGCGTTCGCCGACCGGCTCGGATCGGTCGCGATCGTCGTCGAGGACGAACCGACACCGGATCAACTGGCGGCTGTTGGCGCGCGCGGGCTGTTCGGGCTGTACCAGGGCGTTCCGCGGACCCGCTGGGGCGTCGACAACGTTCCGATCCCGAGCAAGATCACCCTCTTCCGCGGCCCGCTGACCCGAGCCAACCCCGGCCGGGAGCGGTTGGCAAAGGCCGTGGAGGACACGCTCCTCCACGAGATCGCCCATCACTTCGGGATCGACGACGATCGTCTCCGGGCGCTCAAGACCGAACGCCGTCACGGCTGACCGGTCCCGGCGAATCAGCGCCCGAGGAGTCCCGCGACGACTGGCTCGATCGCGTCGACCCAGAGCGTGTACTGCGCGCCGGACGGATGGAGGCCGTCGTCCGCGACGAGCGTCCGATCCTCGCGTGCCCGGAGCGACAGGTCGTGGGTATCGACGTACGCGATTCCGCGCTCGGCGGCAAGCTCCCGGAGGACGTCGTTGCTTCCCCGGATCCCCGCCGACTGCCGGACCGGATCGCCGTACTCGGCGCCCTGCGGAGTGACCGTGTAGTCCGGCGTCGCCACGACCACGATCCGGTCCGCCGCGAGGCGTCGCCGGAGGTCGTCGAGGATCACGACCGCGTTCGCCCGGAACGCGGTCTCGGGAACGCCCTGGACGATGTCGTTGACGCCGATCAGGAGCGACGCGAACTCGGACCGGAGCTGGTCGAGCTGCGGCAGCTCGACCTCGATGACATCGCGCGAGGTGAAGCCGTTCACGCCGAGGTTGGCGACGAGCTGGAGCGTCGGCGGCTCCGGCCCGAGGCGTGCCACGAGCTGGTCCGGCCAGCGCTCGGCGCCGTTCCGAACGGCGGTCCCGATCGTGTACGAGTCGCCGAGGGCCACGTAGCGCAAGGCCGTGTCTGCTGGTCCGGGCGCGGCGCCGGGCGATGGCGCCAGCCCGGGCGGGGCGGACCCTGGTCGACCGAGCGAATGCCAACGGCGAGCGATCACCGCGGGCCGGTCACGCCCGATCGGACCGCCATCGCCTCGACCTCCGAGAGGAACGCCAGGACGATCTCGGCGAACTCGTCCGGCCGCTCGAGCGTCAGCATGTGGGCGACACCCGGCCAGACGATCAGCCGGGCGAGCGGTGCCTCGGCCGCGATCCTCTCGGCCGTCGACCGCACCGACGGCTGATCGCCGTCGCCGACGACGACCAGGACGGGGCACGCGATCTCGGCGAGGCGGACGGCCGCCGGCGGCGTCAGCTCGTGCTCCGGCGCGATCTCCTGGTCCCATTCCGGCAGTTCGAATGCCTCGCGCTGCATCCGACCGACGAACCGACGAATCGCCGGGTCGACGACGTCGGGCGCCCGCTCGGGTCCATCGACCCACGCCCGGAGGTTGACCTCGACCGCGCCGTCGACGTCGCCGCGGTCGAGGGCGTCGACCTCGGCGGCCCAGACCGGCCGCAGCTCCATCGGCGACTCGCCGAACAGCGCGCCGCCCGGTGCCGCGAGGACGAGTGAATCGATTGTCGACGGCCGGGCGAGCGCCGCCTCCACGGCGATGCCGGCGCCCATGGACGTGCCGACGAGATGGGTCCGCGAGATCAGCAGCTCGTCGAGAAGGCCGAGCAGGTCGGTGTGCTGGGACCACGCGCCGAGCGGCGGGAGGCTCTCGCCGAACCCGCGGGCGTCATAGCGGATCACCCGATGGGCGGCAGCAAGGGCGGCCATCTGGGGGTCCCACATCCGCCGGTCGGCGACGCCGGAGTGGACGAGGACCAGGGGCGAACCCGAACCCCGGTCGTCGAAGGCGATCCCGGCCGCGGTCCGACCGCCCGGTCCGGGAGGATTGGCTCCGTCGGTCATGTCGGATCAGTATGCACGGGCAGTTGCGGGCGCTATCCTTCGGGAAGGACGCATCCTCGTCGTTGTGGGCCCCGGATCCTGCGTCCAGCCGCCGGCTGGACTTGCCCGACCGACCCCCCATCGTTAGGATGCGACGCCGAGGGTTGCCCGCGGGGCGACGTTCCTTCGAGACCGTGATGGACCACTGCACAGCTCGGCCACACGGAGTCTCGATGCTGGAGGAGGACACATGCACAAGCGCTCGCTTGGCCTGACGCTGTTCGGCGCCACGGCCATCATCGTCGGAGCCTGTGGAGGCGGGGCGACCCCGACCCCGGCAGGGTCCGTCGCCGCGTCGCAGCCCCCGGCATCCACGCCGGCGGAGTCCTCGGGGGCTTCCCCGTCGACCGCGGCCACGTCGACGCTGAAGATCGGGCTCGTCACCGACGTCGGCACGCTCGACGACAAGAACTTCAACCAGTTCTCCTGGGAAGGCGCCCAGGACGGCGCCGCCAAGATCGGCGCGCCGGCTCCGAAGTCGGCGGTCAGCCAGGTCTCGGCGGACATCGCAAAGAACATCCAGGCGTTCGTCGACC
>DASUPH010000012.1:0-3552 GCA_036276275.1 Candidatus Limnocylindrales bacterium | reverse complement strand
GGGCGAGGATCCCCATTCGCGACGCCTCGGCCAGGGGGACCCGGCGGACGGCGATCGTCACGTCGGCCCGCTTCCGCCGGTGGGCCTGGATGAACGGCTGGTAATCCATCTTGTAGATGTGGTCGCCGGCGAGGACCAGGATGACGTCGCCCGCGTCGTGCTCGATCACGTTGAAGTTCCGAAGCACCGCGTCGGCCGTCCCGCGGTACCACTCGGCCACCCGGCCGCGGGCGATGTACGGCTGGAGGAGCTTCACGCCACCGGTGTTCCGGTCGAGATCCCATGGCCGGCCGAGCCCGATGTGGTCGTTCAACGACCGCGGGTTGTACTGGGTCAGGACGACGACGTTCGTGATGTCGGAGTTCACGCAGTTCGACAGCGTGAAGTCGATGATCCGGTATTTGCCGGCGAAGGGAACGGCCGGCTTGGCCCGGACGCCGGAGAGGATCGACAAGCGCTCACCCTCACCGCCGGCAAGGATCACGGCCATCGTCCGCTTCATGGTGAGGATGCTAGCACCTGGCCTGTGATCGGCCCATCACCGGCGGATGAACGGAAGCCGTCTTCCTGCCGTTCCGGACGGCGGCCGGCGACGGCCGCGGGACCCGGCCTAGACGAACAGCCGCGGGTTGACGAACGAGCTGTTGTAGCGGACTGCCCAGTGCAGGTGCGCGCCCGTCGAATGGCCGGTGTTGCCCTCGTGCCCGATCACCTGGCCGGCCTGGGTGCGGCCACCCGGTGGGACGGGGCAGTTCGGCGTCATGTGGGCGTACCAGGTCTCGAGGCCCTGGGAATGGGCGATGATCACGATCCAGGCCGGGTCGGCGCCGTCGGCCCAGTTCCAGCCGCAGTAGACGACGGTCCCGGCGCCGGACGCACGGACCGGGGTGTTCGCCGGCGCGACGACGTCGATGCCCTGGTGGTAGTGCGCGCAGGAGCCGAGAGGCGGCTCCCAGGCAAACCCGGTGCAGCCGAAGTCCTGGGTCACCTGGCCGGCCATCGGCCACTTGAGCGTTCCGTTGAACTTCGACGGAATGTTGCCGTGGGCGTATTGCTGGGCGACAAGGTCGCTGATCTTGTTGGCGAGGGCCCGCTTGGCGGCCGCGGCCGCGGCCATCGCCTTGGCCAGGTTGTGCTTGTTGCGGAGCACCCTTGCGTATGCCGCCTTCTGGATCGCCAGGGCCTTCCTCGTGGCGTCCTCGAGCCGTTTCAGCTCGGCCTCGGCCGCCTTCTGGGCCTTGAGCCCGGCATCGAGCTTCACCTTCTGGGCGGCGACCTCGACCCGCAGCTCCTCGGTCGCGACCCGTGTTTCGGCGACGATCTGGTGGAGCGAGGCGAGCGCCTCCTGGTCGTTCACGATCTGTTCCGCGAGGGCCTTGTCCTGCTCGCCCACGTCGATCGAGTAGCTCACCTCGGACAGGACGTCGGTGAACGAGGCACCGGACAGGAACGTCTCGAGCAGCGATGTCCGGTTCGTGTCGTAGGCCACCCGGACCCGCTCGGCCAGGAGCGCCTTGCGGTCGGCGAGCGCCCACTCCTTGTGGAGGGCATCGACCTGGATCTGGCGCAGCTGGGTGTCCAGCTCGTGCAGCTTGCCGACCAGCGCCGTGTACTGGGCCTTGACGGCATTGATCTTCACGATCATCGCGTTGATGGACTTGCGGACCTTGACGAGGTCGGCATTGATCCCGCCGAGCTCGCGCTTCGTCGAGGCGATCTGCGTGGTCAGCTCGCTCTGGAGCGAGTTGATCTGGGCGACTTCCGCCTTCTGCTTCGCGAGCTTGGCGGTGAGCGCAGCCTGACGGGCGCGGGCATCCGACAGCTCGTCGGCGCCGACCGGCGACGCGGCCCCACCGATGATCCCCACGAGGAGCGGGATCAGGAGGAGCAGCGACACGCCGCGACTCCGGCCGGTGCGCCGGCGGGGTCGATCAGGTCGTGACGGGTATGGAGCCATGTGCGCGCTGGGGCGCATCACAGGGGCGTCGTCATCAAGCGAGCAAACTCCGTTGATCGCGTCTTTGTTCTGCGCAACGTCGCGCTGGCGCGGGTGGCGGCTACACTCGCCGATCCATCCGCCCCGAAATGGGCACCCTCCCAGGACGACGTACCGGCTGTCGGTGATCATACCCCGGGCTGTCCAGATTAGGTTGCAGATACCTTGCAGACCACCCTGACGATGGTCCCACCACGGTACGGACGACGACGCAGGGCACGAGACTGGACCGAATCCCCCGCGCAATCCCGGCGTCAGACCTGGGTCAGGATCCCCCACAGCGCGCCGAAGATCAGGAACGGCCCGAACGGCACGAACGACTGCCGTCCGATCCGGCGCGCAGCGAGGAGCACGACCAGGACGAGCCCGGCGGCGAGCAGGCCCGCCAGCAGCCCCTGGAGCGCGCCGAGGAAGCCGATCATCAGCGCGACCCCCACGAGCAGCTTCACGTCGCCGACGCCGAACGCCCCGGCGCCGAACGGGATCGAGGCGAGATACAGCCCGATGGGCACGATCGCGGCGACGAGCAGCGTCGGCAGCAGCGCGTTGCCGACGAAGGGGTTCCGGCCGGCCACGTCGAGGATGAGGGCGAGCGGGATGATCGGCAGCGTCAGCTCGTCGGGCAACAGGCGCTGGTCGAGATCGACGGCGAACCCGAGGACGAGACACGCGAACCAGCCGCCGAAGAGGACCTTGACGAGCGGATCGAAACCGGCGAAACGCGTTGCGAGGAGCCAGAACGCGAACGCGCCCATCGCGGCCGAGGCAGCCGTCCGCCAGCCGATCCGGCGGCCCGCGGGATGTTCCTCGTCGTGCTCCGGCCAACGGACCGCGAGCCGGTCGGCCGCGACCCCGAAGCCGGCGCCGGCCACGGTCAGGAGGAGAGCGAGGAGGCTCAGCCCTTCGTCCCGGCCAGTGCCAGCTCGACGAGCGTGGCGTGGGTCACGCCCGTTGCGCCACGCGCGGCATACGGCGTCGCCTTCCGGAAATAGCCGGTCCCGCCGATATCGAGGTGGGCCCATGGCACGGTCCTGAACTCGCGCAGGAAGAGGCCGGACTTGACGAGCGACCCCTCGGCCGAGCCCGAGTTCTGGAGGTCGCCGTACCAGCTGTCCATGTCCGCGACGTAGTCGTCGACCAGGGGGATCTGCCAGTACCGCTCGGCCGCCTTGTCCGCGGCGCCCATCACGTCGTCGTACCAACCCTGTGGCGTCCCGAATGCGCCCGTGATCAGGTGGCCGAAGGCGCGCGAGACCGCGCCGGTCAACGTCGCGACGTCGACGATGTGGGTCGCGCCGAGCCTCTCGGCGTAGGTCATCGCATCGCCCAGGATCAGCCGGCCCTCGGCATCGGTGTTCGTGATGTCGACCCACTTGCCGTTCAGCGCCTTCACGACGTCGCCGGGCCGGGTCGAGTGCGAGCCCGGCATGTTCTCGACGGCCGGCGCGACCGCGAGGAGGGGCGTGCCCGGTGCGAGCCGGGCGACCGTGGCGATGGCCGCGATCACGGTGCACGCACCGATCTTGTCCATCTTCATCTCTTCCATCCGGTCGGCC
>DASUPH010000011.1:0-2151 GCA_036276275.1 Candidatus Limnocylindrales bacterium | reverse complement strand
GTCCTGTGGAGCCGCAGCCCGTCGACCAACATCACGCGGCTGAGCACGATCTCGTTCATGGTCGACGTCATCCCGAACACGCCCCCCGAGATCACAGTCCCCGCCGACCAGACGGCCGAGGCGACGAGCGCGTCCGGTGCCGTCGTCAGCTTCACTGCCTCGGCGATCGACGCCGAGGACGCGCCGCCCCCGACCCCGACCTGCGCGCCGGTCTCGGGCTCGACGTTCCCGCTCGGCACGACCACCGTCAACTGCAGCGTCACCGACAGCGGCGGGCTGTCCGACACGGGCTCGTTCCACGTGACCGTCCGCGACACGACGGCCCCGACCCTGGTCGGGATGCCGGCCGACATGACCCTCACGACGAACAACCCGGCCGGCGCCACCCTGACCTACACGAAGCCGACCGCCACCGACACCGTCGATCCGTCGCCGGGCGTCGTCTGCGCCCCGGCCAGCGGCTCGACGATCCCGGTCGGGACGACGACCGTCACCTGCACCGCGACCGATGCCTCGGGCAACCCCCGCTCGGCCAGCTTCCACGTCACGGTGAACCTCAACTCGACAGTCACCTGGACGGCGCGCTGGGGCGAGCCGCTCGGGTCGGCCGACAACACGATCAACGTGAACGGCAACCGCAGCATCCCGATCAAGGTCGAGATCTTTGCCAACGGCGTCGAGCAGACCAGCGGCAACGCAGTCGTGTCGGTCGTCGGCTGTGACGGCGGGACTCCCGTCCAGATCGTCCTGGACCGGGACAACGGACGCTGGACCGGGAAGCTCGAAACGAGCCAGCTCGGCCCGGGGTGCTATCGGGTCACCGTCGCTCTCGACGGCAATGTCGCCGGGATGGTCAACGTCAGTCTCCGCGGCGGCGCGACGGCGACGCCGAAGAGCTCGACGAAGGTCGAGAAGCCCAGGCCGTAATCGCTGAACGGCGCCGCCGGGCGACGCCAGTTCCTCGCTCGAAAAGACACCCGGCGCGTCTCCGCGCCGGGTGTCCTAGCATCGGGGGGTGACTCCCGACCTCCAGGCGACCCTCAAGAAGCTGCCCGACCGTCCCGGCGTGTACCTGATGCGCGACGGCCGGGGCGAGGTCGTGTACGTCGGCAAGGCCCAGAGCCTTCGGAACCGCGTCCGGAGCTACTGGCAGAAGACGTCAGGCCCGTTGGAGGGCCACCGGATCCGGGCCGTGATCGACCGGATCGCCGACGTCGAGTACACGATGACCGACTCGGTCAGCGAGGCGCTTCTCCTCGAGGCGAGCCTCATCAAGCGCTACCGGCCGCGCTTCAACGTCCGCCTCAAGGACGACAAGAGCTACCCGTACATCAAGATCACGATGGCCGACGACTTCCCGCGGGTCGAGCGGACACGCAAGCTCGTCGAGGACGGCAGCCGCTATTTCGGGCCGTACGCGTCGGCCTCGTCCGTCGACGAGTCGATGAACCTGGTCCGTCGCCTGTTCCCGTTCCGGACGTGCACGATCGACATCAAGGACGGTGAGCGGGCGCTGGCCCGGCCCTGTCTGCTCTACCACATCAAGCGCTGCCAGGGCCCCTGCATCCAGGCCGTGTCGAAGGCCGACTACGGTGCCCAGATCGACCAGATCGAGCTCTTCCTCGAGGGCCGCCAGGAGTCGGTCGTCCAGGCGCTCGACGTCGAGATGAAGGCCGCCTCCGAGCGGACCGACTACGAGCGGGCAGCCGCGGTCCGCGACAAGATCCGGGCGATCGAGCGAACGATGGAGAGCCAGAAGATGGCCGCGTTCAAGCGGACCGAGCTCGACATGGTCGGCCTCGCCCGCCAGGACAACCAGGCGGCGATCCAGCTCTTCGCGATCCGTGGCGGGCAGTTGATCGGGCGGGACGTGTTCCTGCTGGACGCCGCCCGCGAGGCACCCGACGAGGAGGTGCTCTCGAGCTTCCTGCTGCAGTTCTACGCGCGCGCGACGTCGATTCCGCCGTCGGTGCTCGTGCCGTTCGTCTTGCCGGACGCCGCCGACCTGGCGGTCTTCCTGTCTTCGCGTCGCGGCGGCCGCCCCTCGCGGCTGGCGGTGCCGCAGCGGGGCGAGAAGCGCGAGCTGATGGCGCTGGCGACCAGGAACGCGACGGAGACGCTCGCGCGCGAGCAGGCCCGCTGGCTGGCCGA
>DASUPH010000010.1:0-14512 GCA_036276275.1 Candidatus Limnocylindrales bacterium | reverse complement strand
GATTTCCCCACTCGGACCAGCCGCCGTCGTAGACCGCAACGTCCTCGTGGCCGAGCAGGGTGAGGGCGAAGGCGAGCTTGGCCGCCGCGATCCCTGAGCCGTCGTAGCAGACCATCCGCCGGCCGCGGGCGACATTGGCCTTGAACAGGATCTCGCGGAGCTCGTCGCCGACCTTGAAGTGCTGGCTGCCGGGACGGGTCATCGCCCCGACCGGGACGTTCGCGGCGCCCGGGATGTGGCCGAGGCGCTTCGTGTTGCCCTCGAAGCCCCGGTACTCGGCCGGCGCCCGGGCATCGAGGAGCAGGACATCCGGTGACGAGAGGAGGGCTCGGACGTCGGCCGTCGTCAGGCGCATCCGCGGTTGGGCGCGCGGGGTGAAGCGACCCGGCGGCGGCGGTGCGACGGCGTTCGAGACCGGCCGGCCCTCCTCGGTCCAGGCGGGAAAGCCGCCGTCGAGGATCCGCGCCGACTCGAGACCGTAGACCCGCAGGCTCCACCACGCCCGGGCGGCGAACAGGCCGACGGTGTCGTCGTAGATCACGACTGTCGTGCCATCGCTCACGCCGGCGGTCGCGAGTGTCCGGGCGACCTGGTCCGGCCCGGCGAGGAGGAGCGTCTCGCCGTTGTCCGATGAATCGGTGAGGTCGGTCCGCCAGTCGACATGGGCCGCCCCCGGGATGTGGCCCGCGGCCCACACACCGTGGCCGCTACCGTCGGGTCGCCAGCGGACGTCGAGGATCCGGACCTCGGGCCGGCCGAGCTGGTCGGCGAGCCAGTCGGTGGACGCGAGGAGCTCCGGCCTGGCCAGCCCGCCGGGCGTGCGGGCTCGCGGGGTCCGGTGACCGGGAGGTGACGACACGCCGATATCATACGGGCGTGGTGGTCCCCTTCCTGCCCGATGCCGAGAAGCTGGCGGCGGTCCGTGAAGCGTTGCCCGCGCTGTCGGCCGGGATCTACCTGAACACGGGCTCCGTCGGGCCCCTGCCCGCCGAGACCGCGGCGGCGATGGCCGAGCTGACCGACTACGAGCTCCGCCTCGGCCGCGCCCACACGGACTACTTCGAGGCGTTCATGGAGCGACTGGCGGAGGCCCGTGGCGCCGTGGCAGCGGTCCTCGGCTCCGACGTCGACGCGGTCGCCATCAGCCACTCCACGTCGCAGGCGATGAACCTGGCAGTCTGGTCGGTCGACCTCCGACCGGGCGACCGGATCGTGACGACGACGACCGAGCATCCCGGCGGTCTCGGCCCGGTCATCGTCGCCGGCGGGCGGTTCGGGGCCGAGGTCGTCGCCGTCGACGTCCGCGGCCTCGACGACGGCCAGACGCTGGCCGCGTTCGATGCCGCGATCGGACCGCGGGCGCGGCTGGTCGCCCTGTCCCATGTCCAGTGGACGACCGGTGCGCTGATGCCGATCCGGGAGATCGCCGAGCTCGCCCACTCCCGCGGCGCGCTCGTCGCCGTCGACGGCGCCCAGGCGGTCGGGGCGATCCCGGTCTCGATGTCCGAGCTTGGCGTCGACTTCTACGCCGTGCCCGGCCAGAAGTGGCTCCTCGGGCCGGAGGGGACGGGCGCCCTGTGGGTCTCACCGGCGGTCGTCGACCGGGCCCTTCCGAGCGTGGTGAGCCATTTCTCGTTCGAGCGGATCTCGCCGGCCGAGGCCATCCTCTGGCCGGACGCCCGCCGCTTCGACGACACGAACTTCTACAAGCCGGCCGTCGTCGGCCTGGCGAGGAGCTGTGGCTGGCTCTCGATGTATGTCGGGCTGCCGTGGATCCACAAACGCGGACAGGCGATGGCGACACGCGCGGCCGACCGCCTGGCGACGATCCCCGGCGTCGAGCTGCTGACGCCGCGCGACCGGATGGCGACCCTCGTGACGTTCCGGATCGCCGGTTGGGATGCCGCGCCGGCGCTCGCCGAGCTCGCGGGTCGGACGTTCGCCATCGCCCGGACGATCCCGGCCCTCGAGGCAATCCGGCTGAGCGTCGGCTTCTACACGACCGAGGCCGAAATCGAACGAGTCGCGTCGGCGATCGAGCTGATCGCGGCGCACACCCCCGCCAGCCTGCCGCCGCGCGCCCGGTTGACGATCCTCGGCCAGGACGACGGATGAGCGAACCGACCGTCCGCCGCCGGTCCGAGATCGAGGTCCGCTGGCGGCAGTTCCGGAACGCGCCCAGGCCGGTCGTCCGGGCGGTCCTCTCGAGCCTCGTCGTCGCCGTCGTCCTCGGGCTCGGTTATCTCGCCTACGACCTCGCGCTGCGTCACGGCGCCACGCTCCCCGGGGGCGACCTGCGGACGCTGTACCTCGTCCTGGACGTCGCGATCGTCCTCCTCGCCGGGAGCGTCGTGACCTGGCTGGTCGTGCCCCAGCCGCGAGGCGCCGGCGCTACCGCGACCCGGTCGCCGTGGAGCGCAGCGCTCGGCTTGTTCGCGGCCGTGCCCGTCTGCTACCTGGTCCTCGTCATCGTCGTCCAGGTGCTGGAGCCGCTCATCGGTTGATTCGGCGATCAGCCATTCGGCGGGCGGGCTCTGTGCGTGAAGGCACCACTTCCGTATTCATGCACCCGCAAGGGAATAGCCCATTCGTACCATTCCGCGGTACTCTCGGATGGATATCATGCGAAGGTCGGGTATCCGACGAGGAAGCGAGGCTAGTCCGTGGCGATCGAGGAGCAGCACGTCGCGCTCCCCCAGCTGTATGGGGCGCCCGCATACGCGCGACCCCTGCGCATCGTCCCGCCCAGCCCGCGCCCGTTCGATCCCGATGATCTCCCGATCGTCGCGATCCAGACGAACGAGGAACGGGAGTTGGCGGAGGCAATGCCGGGCCGCCTGTACGCCCCGGCCGGCACGCACCGCGGGCCGGACGAGCACTCGGACGATGCAGAGCCGACGCTCCGACCGCGGCCTCTCAGCCTTCGCGCCCTCGCGGGCAGGATCCTCGGCCAGATCGAGAACTGACCGAATCCCCCGTTCCGCCGATGGGCGGAGTAGGATGCCTGCGGGGGAGTAGCTCAATGGTCAGAGCAGCGGGCTTATATCCCGCTCGTTCCAGGTTCGAGTCCTGGCTCCCCTACCAATCCAACCGGGGCTCCGCCTGCGCCTGCGCCTTGGCCGCGTGCTCGCGCGCACCCAGGCCAGGCAACCGCCCCTAGAGCAGGCGCCGGACCATGTCGACGACGTCGGCGAAGCGGTCCGCGGTCGCCAGGGCCCGTGACGGCGGTAGTGAGGCCAGCCACGCGGCGATCTGATCCGGCTCGATGACGGCACAGGCGGGCGTCCGGGCGACGCTCGTGTCGGCGGTCACGACTGCGCAGTAGACCTTCACGACGAAGTCGCGCTCCTGCGATCCGAACCAGCCCTTGACCCGTTCGCCATCCCGCGCCGTCCGTTCGATCGGGTTCTCGTACGGGATCCACCGACCGTCGCGCCGGCGGAACTCCCAACCGCCGCCGTTCTGGCGGGTGACCCTCGGCGACGGCAGCTCGGTCAGGATTGCAAGGCCGAACGGCCCGAGGACCAGGTTCCGCAGCACGCGACCGTCCGGGAGCCGGGCATCCTGGGCCACGACGTACTCGTCGCCGAGCGTGCCGGCAAGCTTCGCGACTGCGCGCGGTACCGGTCGGGCCGTAAGCGCCCGCACGACCCGGGCCAGGCGGACCGTGCCGACGATCGCGAACGACGGCGGGGCCACGAGGGCGATGGCCCAGATCACGCCGCCCGTGGCGAGCTGGACGAAGCTGGGTCGGACCGCTGCCGGGGTCAGGCTGCCGACGACCGGGGTCGCCAGCGCGAGCCAGGCGAGGAAGACGCCGCCGGTCAGCAGCACGCTCCCGACCGCCACGCCGATGATCACCGGTGCCAGTGGCGGACGCGTGGATCGTTGGGAGGCGAGGACTTGCATGGGTCCATCGTCGCGGTCGGCCGTGGTCGCCGGTATGACCAGTTCGGGTCAGCGTGGCACGGCGTCCGGCCCATCGACCTCAGCGGACCCCACCGGACCGCACATCGCGGACCCTGCCCGGTGCCATTCGGAACGGGATGGTCCCTCGTTGCGACCTGCCGGGGTGGGACGCCCGTACCATTGCGGCATCCCCCTGGGCCCACGCACTGTTGGCTGAGCACCGGCATTCCCGTCCGGAGCGGAGGCCCTCATCGCGTGCTCAGCGTAGGTGGAAATCGATCCAGGACCCGGCGCCTCGCGACTGCGCCACTGGCCGCGCTGTGGGCGGCCCTCCTGATCGTCCTCGGCCTGGTCGTGCCCGTCCTGGCGGTCGAGGGGCCGACGAAGCTGTTCGATCCGTCCGTCTCGCCGACGAGCGGCCTGCCGACCACGACCATCCACTTCGCCGTGAGCTATCGGAACCGCGAAGGCTCCCCGGTCGACCACGTCAACGTGATCGTCGACGGGACCGCGCATCGGATGACCGACGACGGGAGCACCGACTGGAAGCACGGCGTCCGCCACACGTGGTCGACCACCCTGCCGGTCGGCGTTCACTCCGTCAGCTTCGAAGCCGCCGATACGAGGCGCTTCAGCGACACGATCGATGGCGACACTGTCACGATCACGGCCCCACCCACCCCGAGCCCGACCCCGAAGCCGACACCTACCCCGACGCCGGCACCGACCCCGAAGAACGATCCCACGCCGACTCCGCGGCCCACGACGCCGGCGCCCACTGCGCGACCGGCTTCGTCGCATACCCCGTCGCCCGCACCCACCACGGACGGCGGATCCGGGACGACACCGACCCCGCCCGCCGGCGGTGACGGCGGCTCGACCGGCGGCGGCACCGGCGGCACCACGATCCCGGGTGGCTCCGACGGCCCATCGACGGCCGGCCCGGGCGGTCCTGGCGGCCCGTCGGGTGGCTCGGCCTGGTCGGCGGGCAGCGGCGGCTCGGGCGGCGGCACCACCTCGACTCCGACCAGCTCCGGCGACGCGACGGGCGCGGGCGGCGACCCGAGCGGCGCAACGGGCTCCACCGGTGGCGACACGAGCGCCGCATCCGGCGGCGGCGGCACCCTGACGAGCGGGCCCGGCTGGGGCAGCCTCGCCAGCGCGCTCCAGATCCTCGGCATCAGCAAGCCGCCGGCCATCGGCTCCCTGCCGATGATCGTCGGCCTGACCGGCGCGATGACGATGGCCTTTGCGTTCGCGATCTTCGGGAAGAAGCGGCGCGACGAACAACCACCGGCACCCGACGAGGTGCTCCAGGCGAGCGCCGCCCGGGGCCATGGCGAGGTTCCCGGCGGCTCTGTCGTTCGGACCCCGGCGTTCGGGATGCCGATCGACGCCGAGGCGGGGGTGCCGCGCTGGCGCCGACCGTCGCTCCTCGAGGCGCGCAAGGCCGACCCGGCGCGTTACGTCGCCACCCAAAGGCTCAGCTTCGATGGTGGAGCGGTCAGGGCGGACGACGAGCACGAGCGACGGATCATCCGCTATCGCGTCGTCCGCCTCCTCGACGCGCCGGATGAGCTCCGCTCGGCCGAGATCGGCCAGCTCGACCAGGGCGACGAAGTCCAGCTTCTCGAGCGGTCGGGCGCGTACTGGCTGGTCCTCTGCCCGGACGGCCGCCAGGGCTGGCTCCACAAGATGACGCTCGGCGAGATCGTCACCGACAGCGCGGCCGCCAGCCCGTGGGGCACCGAGGTCGACTCCGACGTGCTCTCGGCGTTCCTGCAGGCCCGCGCCCGAGCGTAGCCGGCCCTCCCGGCCCCGGGGTCAGTGGAGCGCGGCGCACTCCGAGGCGACGCCGCCGGGCTCCCGACCTCAGCACACGGACAGGTTCGCGACGGTCGTCCCGTCGGATCACCGACGGCCTGCCGCGCTTGGGCACGCCACGAGGATCCACACGCGGTCAATCCGTCACTGGGCGGCCCGTAGAATGGCCCCCATGCCCGAGTCGATGAGCAGTGAGCGCTTCATCGGGCGCGACGCGGCGTTCGCACGTCTCGCCCCGGCCCTCGAGGAGGCCGCGGCCGGCGACGCGACCACCGTCCTCGTCCATGGTGCGGGCGGGATCGGCGTCTCCCGGTTCGTCGACGAGGCCGCTCGTCGCCTGCTGGGGCTCGACGAGCCGTTCCTCGTCCTCCGCGGCCGCTCATTCCGATCTGGGACCGACGCGCCCTACGGCGCCATCCTGCGGGCGCTCCGCCCGGCGTTCCGGGACGCGCCCGACGACGAGCTGGGCCGGCTGCTCGGCCCGGCCATGGAAGACGTGGTCCGGCTCCTGCCGGAGCTCCAGGCGCGACTCGCCCCGCTCGGCATCCTGCCGGATCGTCCGACCGTCACCTCCGCCGAACGCCGTCAGGGCCGCGTCCTCGAGGGGATCCTCGGCGTCGTCGGCCGGCTGTCCGAACGGCAGCCCGTCCTGCTCGTCCTCGAGGACCTCCATGACGCCGACGCGGCGACGCGCGCCATGGTCACGTTCCTCGCCCGGATCAAGCGTCGCCAGCGCGTCTGCTTCGTGGCGACCTACCAGCCGGACGAGCTGACGCGCGATCATCCGCTGACGTCGACGCTCGGCGCGATCACGAGGCTGGTCGGCCGGGCGCCGGCCCACATCGGGCTCCCGCCGCTGAGTCGTCCGGAGCTCGCCGAGCTCGTCCAGTCGATCGAGGGCGAGCGGCCGAGTGCCTCGGCGCTGGTCCTCGTCGCGGATCGCTCCGGCGGCATGCCACTCGTCGCCGAGGAGCTCCTCGCGGCCCGTCGCGAGCTGTCGGACACGTCGTTGACCGGCTCGTTCGAGGCCCTCGTGATCGCCCGTCTGGCGCGTCGCTCGACGGAGAGCCGGCGGGTCCTGCGTCTCCTTTCCCTTGCCGGGCGGCCCCTCAGCCTGGACGAGCTCGCCGCCACCGCGGCGGCCTTCGAGCTGGCCGCGGATCGCCTGCCGCCCCGGTCGACGACGTTGCCGCGCCGCGGCGATGGAGCACTCGACGCGGATCTGAGCGCCGGTCTGGAGGAGTCGATCGCCGAAGGGATCCTCGTCGTCGAGGAGGACGGGATCTCCTTCCGTCATGAGCACATCCGGCGGGCGGCGGCAGCCGATCTCCTGCCCCGACTCCGGCACCGCCACCATCTCGCGCTCGCGGCCGGGCTCGTCGCTCACCCGGCCGCAGCGGCGCGTCACTGGGTGGATGCCCACGTCGCCGATCGCGCCTTTGCCGCGGCCGTCGACGCGGCCGGCCGGGCCGAGGCGATTCACGCCCCCGAGGACGCTCTCGTCGAGATCGAGCTGGCGCTTAGCCTCGTGGAGCCGGCCGGCGGGCCAGGCGCAGTCGGCGGGGGATCGGCTCTCGCCGGCCCGACCGCTCCGGCATCGAAGGCGGGCCTTCGGCGCCGGCGGTCCGTCGAGGACCCCGGGGTCACGACCCCGCTCCAGCTCCGGGCCGCCGAGGCGGCGTTCGCCGCCGGTCGGCCGGCGCGAGCGGTCGCCTACGTCGAATCGGTCCTCGGCGGGTTCGACGAACGCCGCGATCGTGTGGCGATCGGCCTGCTCCACGAGCGCCTCGGGCGCTACCGGCGGGCGGCCGGCGATCGAGCGGGTTCGCTCGCCGCCCTCGAGCGCGCCGTCGAGCTGATCCCCGACGGAACGACCCTCGACCGGGCGACCGTCCTTGCCGCGCTGGCCCAGGCGAAGATGCTCGACGGAACCTTCGCCGACGCCGAGCGGCTGGCCCGCGAGGCGATCCGGATCGCGGCCGACTGCGGCGCCGGCGGCCGGGGCGTCGTCGTCCACGCGACGACCACGCTGGGCGTTTCCCTCGGCTGGGGCGACGATCCCGAGGCGGGCGTCGCGCTCCTCCACGAGGCACGCCAGCTCGCCGAGCAGGCGGGCGATCACGACGAGCTGTTCCGGGTCTACGCCAACCTCACGACCGTTCTCGATCTGGTCGGCCGGCGCGGCGAAGCGGTCGACATCGCGTACGCCGGGATCGAGGCCAGCCGGCGGGCCGGCCTGGAGGCGGTCTACGGCAACTTCCTCCGTGGCAACGCCTCCGACACGCTCTACCTTCTCGGCCGCTGGCCGGAATCGAGCTCGATCAGTGCCACGGCCCTCGAGTGGAGCCCGGCTGGCGTGGCCTTCGCCCGGCCGGTCGACAGCCTCGCGATCGTCGAGATCGAGACCCGAGCCGGCGAGGCCGCCGGCCGGCGCCTGGGCGAGATGCTCCTCGAGCTCGAGACGGTCAGCGATGCCCAGCACGCCGTCCCGGTCTACCGCGCCGCGGCGTCGTTCGCGCTCTGGCAGGGCGATCACACGGACGCCGAGCGGGCGGCCGGTCGTGGCTGGGAGCTCGTCCGCGACACCGGCGACTGGAGCCTGATCGCGAAGATGGCGGCGACCGTCGGCGAGGTCGACTCGGCCGCGGCCGTCGACGCGGCGGCCCATCGTGACCTCGCCGGCCTGGCCGCCATCCGGAGCCGCTCCCGGGGCGTGGTCGGGGCGGCCCGCAAGGCCGTCAATCGATCTGGCGTGCGCCCGACGAACGGCTCGCGACGCGAAGCCGATGCCTATCTCGCCCTGGCCGCCGCCCATCGCGACCGGCTCGAAGGTCGCGACGATCCGGTCGCATGGGACCGGCTGGCGGCCGCCTGGGCCGATCAGGCCAATCCGTACGAGGTCGCGAAGGCGCGTTGGCGGCAGGCCGAGGCGATCCTCGGCAGCGGCGAGGGTCGGTCCTCGCGGGGCCGGGCGAAGCCGGCCCTGGAGGAGGCCGCCCGGATCGCGGTCAGCCTGTCGGCCCGGCCGCTCCTCCGCGAGATCCGCGAGCTCGCCGGGCGGGCGTTGATCGCCCTCCCGCCGGAGGTCGATCGGATGCTCGGCCAGGGCGACGCGACGCCGGCCGGGGCGGGGGCCGGTAATGGCCACGATCCGGCCTGGCTCGTCGCGGTCGGTCCGGGCGACGAGGAGACCGCGAACGATGGTTCCGGGGTCGGGCCGACCGGTGGCGCGATGACCATCGACGGGCCGCCCTCTTCCCTGGTTCGGGGCGTCGTCGGCGAGGCGCCGGTGGTCGTCGCCGACACGTTCGGGCTGTCGCGTCGGGAGCGCGAGGTCCTGCTCCTGATCGCCGAGGGACGGACCAACCGCGAGATCGGGGAGCGCCTGTTCATCAGCCAGAAGACGGTCGGCGTCCACGTCGGGAACATCCTGGCCAAGCTGCGGGTCTCGGGTCGGGTCGAGGCGGCGGCCGTGGCGATCCGTCTCGGCCTCACCGAGACGGCCGCGACAGGTTCGTCGCCCGGGCGGTAGATTCGGACGACGCGATCTCTCCTCGCCCAGTCCGGAGGGCTCCGGATCACCAACCGATCACCTCGAGGTCTGCCGCCGTGCGTCGTCTGCCCTTCCTGACCCTGCCGCTCGCCACCGCGTTCGCGGCCGTCGTCCTTGCCGCGTGCTCGTCCGGCTCCGCCCCCGGCTGGACTTATGCCCCGGCAGCCTCGGCGTCGGCCGCCGCATCCGGCGCGGCCCAGGGCAGCCCCGGGGCATCGCCCTCGGCCGTCGCATCGGAGACGGCATCGGCGTCACCATCCGATGAGGCGAGCGGCAGTCCGGCCGCGAGCGGCGGCGAGGAGTTGACCGTCAAGGCGGACGTGGGGGCCGCAACGGCCGGCTTCGATCCCACGACGCTAGAGGCGCCGGCCAACACGGCGTTCACGCTGAAGTTCGAGAACGAGGACAACCAGGCCCAGCACAACCTGGTCCTCCAGAACGCTGATGGCTCGAACGTCGCCGTGACCGGCGACACCAGCATCTTCCAGGGTCCAGGCGATCGCGAGTACCAGGTCCCGGGTCTCGCCGCGGGAACGTACGGGTACATCTGTCAGGTCCACCCGAGCACGATGAAGGGCTCGCTGACCGTCAAGTAGGGCACGAGGAGGGGCGCGAGGCCTCCCGGAGGCCGGTTGATGGATGTCCGCGAGCAGATCTGCTACACGGATGCATACGCGCGGCGGGTCGACGGCCGGGTGGTTGCCGTCGATGTGACCGGCGAGGCGCCCCTCGTCGTTCTCGATCGGACCGTCTTCTACCCGGGTGGCGGCGGCCAGCCGGCGGATCGCGGACTCCTGCTCCGGGCGGCCGATGGCCGGTCGTGGATCGTCCGGGCGGCGCGGAAGGCGGGCGGCGACATCGTCCACGAGCTCGAGCCGGCCGACGGCGGTCCGCCGGAGCGCGGCGACGTCCTGACGGCCGATCTCGACTGGGCCCGTCGCTTCGCGCTGATGCGGACGCACACCGCGCTGCACGCCCTGTGCGGGGTGGTCTGGCGCGACTACGGCGCGCTCGTCACCGGCGGCAACATGGAGCCCGGCGGCGGCCGGATGGACTTCGAGTTCGAGCGTATGTCTGGGAATCTCGTGGACGAGATCGAGGCGACCGTCAACGCCGAGCTGGCGGCCCACCGCGAGGTCCGGGTCGACGTGCTCCCCCGCGACGAGGCGTTCGCGATCCCCGACCTGATCCGGACGAAGGTCAACCTCCTCCCGGAGGGGATCGCCGAGATCCGGACGATCGAGATCGTGGGTCTCGACCTCCAGGCAGATGGCGGGACCCACGTCTCGAACACGAGTGAGGTTGGCGGGATCAAGGTCACCGGCTACGAGTCGAAGGGCCGGATCAACAAGCGGATCCGGCTCGCGCTGGTCGATCCGGTGTGACGTGGACGACGCCGCGCTTGCCGCCCTCGAGCAGCTGAACAATCTGGCCGCCCTCGGAGCGGTGGCCCGCGCCCAGCCCGGTGGCGAGACCGGCACGATCGGCGGGGTCGTCTACGTCGCCAGCGGGCTTCCGATCGGGCTCTTCAACCAGGTCCAGATCGTGGTCGCGGATGCGGATCCGGACGACGTCGCCCGTGCCGTTGGGCGCCTTCGGGCTCGTGGTGACCGCCTCCTCGTCTACCTCCGCGTCGGCCCTGACGATCACCTGCAGGCGGCCGCGAGCGACCTCGGGCTGGTCGCCGCGACCGACGAGCGGCCGCTGCCCGGGATGGCTCTGGCGCCGATCACGGAGATATCCCCACCGCCGACCGAACACGACATCCGGCGAGTCCGCGATGCCGAGGGCCTGGCCGACTTCATCGCGCTCTCTGCCGAGGGTTTCGGCATCCCCGCCGATCTCGCCGAGCGGATCGTGGGTCCCGCGATGCTCCGGGATGCCGCAGCTTCTCCCTATGTGGGCTATCGCGAGGGGCGACCGGTCGCCATCAGCCTCGGCTACCGGAACGGGCCGACGATCGGGGTCTACAGCGTATCGGTCCTGGATTCGGAGCGACGGCGCGGCTTCGGCAGCGCCATGACCCGGCAAGCCATCGCCGACGGCGCCGCCGCCGGCTGCACGGTCGCGACCCTTCAATCGAGCGAGATGGGCGAATCGATCTATCGAGCGATGGGGTTCCGGACCGTAGCCCGCTATCGGGGGTTCGCCGAGCCGCCGCGCTGACCGCGGTCCGCGGGCATTTGCCTGTCGTTCGAGCGCGTACGATCCGCCGATGACGGAACCGTCGACGGCCGCGCTCGATGCGCTCGCCGCGGCCGGCGTGCCCCATCAGGTCGTCCGGACCAGGCGTGCCAACAGCGCAGAGGAGAGCGCCGCACTCCAGGGGATCGAGCTCGGCCAGCTTCTCCGGACGATCGTCGTCCGGCGCGGCGACGACGACTATGTCTTTGTCCTCGTGCCGGGTGGCCGGCGGTTTGACTGGCCGAAGCTCCGCGCCCATCTCGGCGTCAAGCGGATGACGTTGCCCGATCAGGACGAGGCCCAGGCGGCGACCGGCTATCCGCGCGGCGCGATCACCCCGTTCGGGTCGAGCCGGCGATGGCCGGTGATCGCGGATGTCTCGATCGTCTACCTGCCGCTCGTCGCGATCGGCGGCGGCGCGCACGGCGTCAACGTCCATCTCCGACCGGCGGATCTCATCGCGGCAACGTCGGCCGAGGTGGTCGACGTGACGGTCGCCGACGCAACGAGCGAGCCGGGACCGGTCGCCACCTCCTAGACTGGCCACTCCACTCGAGCCGGAGGCGTTTCCCGGTGCTCCCGTTCGACTTTGCGCTCCAGGCCGACCTCTCGTTCCGGTTGCTGATCGCCGCCCTGCTCGGCGCGGCGATCGGACTCGAGCGCGAGATCCACGAGCACCCCGCCGGGATGCGGACCCACCTCCTCGTCGCGCTTGGATCGGCGATCTTCACCGTGCTGTCGGTCTACGGCTTCGAGGGCGTCGGGCGAGGCAGCGTCTCGCCGATCGTCGACCCGACGCGGATCGCGGCCCAGGTCGTGTCGGGCATCGGTTTCCTCGGTGCCGGGGCGATCCTCAAGTACGGGACGTCGATCCGAGGCCTCACGACGGCTGCCAGCCTGTGGACCGCAGCGGCGATCGGCATGGCCGCCGGCGCCGGGGAGTGGATCATCGCCGCGGTGGGGACGTCGATCGTGATCTTCTCGCTATGGCCCCTCAACCGCCTGGTCGAGCGGATGCATCGACCGGGAACGCGGGCCCTGAAGGTCCGCCTCGAGGTCAGCCGGCTGGAGGCGCTCGGCGATGTGTCGCGCCTCCTCGCGGACCGACGGGTCGAGATGGCCGGCATCAACAGTCAGCGGATCGGCAAGGGTCGGTACGAGGTCGAGTTGGAGCTGCGGATGCCGCCGGCGGCCCGCCTCCAGGACATCCTCGGCGCGATCACGGCGATCCCCGACGTGGAGCTGATGGAGTCGGCCTCCGGCGGGGAGTAGCTCGGGCGCGGGCGCCGTCGAATGAGCTCGGTCCAACTGCCAGGCTCCCACTCGGCGGGAGTTAGGCGAGTTGGAGCGCATCTGGTTAGCCGTTCTCGGCTAACCGAGCCCCAGACAAACGAAAAGGCGCCTGATTCTGCGGCCTAACTCCCATGTCACGGGAATCTGACCCAATCCTGCCTCTCCTCGCCCTGTAACTCCACCGTGGTGGGAATCCGCGCTCGCGGGTACGCCGCCCCACCCGCGTGTGGCACGATGACCGCCGACCATGCAGCGCTTCCTCGGTCCACTCTTCAGCAGCCCCCTGATCCGGCGCGTCGGTTGGCACCTGTCCCGTGTCCGCGGCGCCGTCGATCGGCGGTTCTTCGCCCAGCTCCTCGGCGGCGCGTTCCTTCTCGTCCTGATCGCCGCCGCCCTGATCACGGTCGTCGAGAAACAGCTGTCGCTAGGCTCGCTCGGGGCATCGATGAACTGGGGGATCCAGACGATCCTCGGCCAGGGCGACTCGTCGTACGTGACCAGCCCGGTCGGCTGGGTCGTCGGCTGGTTCTTCAGCCTCTTCGGAGTGGCGATCATCGGGACGATCACGGGGGCGCTCGTGGCGCTCGTCATCGACTTCCTGCTCAAGGAGGGCCAGGGATTGGGCGCCGCCGGATATCGCGACCACATCATCGTCTGCGGCTGGAACCAGACCGCGCGCGACCTCATCGACGAGCTTCGCGGCGACGAATACAAGACGCGCGTCGTCGTCCTCGCCGAGGCCGACAAGAACCCCGCCGGCGAAGGCGTCTACTTCGTCAACGGCGACTCGACCGATACCTCGGCCCTGGAGCGGGCCGGGATCCACGAGGCGAAGGCGGCGCTGATCTTCCCGGCCGTCGCGTCGAACGATGCCGACATGCACTCGATCCTGACGATCATGGCGATCGAATCGATGGCGCCCCAGGTCCGGACGGTCGCCGAGGTCAACAACCCCCGCCATGTCGAGCATTTCCGGCGAGCCCGGGCCGATGAGATCCTCGTGACGTCGCGGCTCGCATCCCGGCTGCTCGCCCGGTCGGCGCTGTATCCGGGCCTGACCGAGCTCGTGACCGACATGGTCTCGGGCGGCGACGGCTCCGAGCTGTACCGGGTCACCCTTCCGGAGGCCTACCTCGGCCTGACGATCGACGACGTCAGCCGTCTGCTCCGCGCCGACCACCGGGCGACGCTCCTGGCCGTGACCCGTGGCGATCGGACCCTGGCCAACCCGCCACGCGACTTCGTCCTCGAGCCCGGAGACGACGGGCTCGTCCTCGCCGAGTCCTTGGGCACGCTGGCACCGCTCAAGGTCGGCAAGCGGGCATACGAAACGGTCCGCGAGCCGATCGCGGAGGGCGTGCTGGCGGACGAACGCGCCGGCGCCTGACGACGCGGGCACCCGCCACGAGCCGCCGGTCAGGCCGCCGGCTCGCCCACCGCCCGCGCGGCGGCGTCGAGGACGACGGCGATCAGGCGTGCCCCGGCGTCCTCATGGCCCCGGGCCCGGTCGGCCAGCCAGCCCGCGCGACCGGTCGTGGCCTCCATCGCCGCGGTCGATGTGGCGCCGGCGTCGGCGGCCGCCGCGGCGACCGCCAGGCATCCCCCGACGGGCGTCCCGCGATCGGCGGCGGCCCGGAAGGCCGCCGCGGCCGGCGCCAGCGCATCGAGCATCGTCCGGTTGCCCGGCTCGACCTTGCCGCGGCGGGCGATCTCGTCCCGGCCCGCGTCGAGGAGATCGGCGACCGTGGC
>DASUPH010000009.1:0-6031 GCA_036276275.1 Candidatus Limnocylindrales bacterium | reverse complement strand
GCTGTACGACGCCGCCGAGGCGCCCCTCGAGCGCGCCCGGGAGCGGCTGGTCGCCCACGGCCTGCGAGCCCATATCCACGGCCGCGACGCCTGGGCGGAGCCGGAGGGCGAGCCCGCCGACGCGGTGTTCGCGGGCTTCTGGCTGAGTCACGTCGCACGCCACCGGACGGTCGCGTTCCTCGAAGCGGCGCGACGCTGGCTGCGGCCGGGCGGCCGGCTGGCGCTCATCGACTCGCTGCCCGATCCCCAATCCGGCGCGGCCGACCACCCAGCGCCGGCCGGCGACCTGGCGGTTCGCCGTCTCGACGACGGCCGTGAGTTCACGATCGTGAAGGTCCACCGCTCGCCCGAGGAGATCGCCGCGGACCTGGTTTCCGCCGGCTACGGGTCCATCGAGGTCACGACGACCGGGCGCTTCTTCGTCCTGGTGACCGCGACCGCCCTCTAGCAACCTCTCGGCCGATGCCGTTGCGGCATGGGATCCGTCGCTTGCCTGCACGGCGACGCGCGGATCTGCCACCAGCCCCTCGTGCGACGTGGCGAATCGATGCCGCCGTGGCACCAGCCGCCCGCGTACGCCGGGGCCGGCAATCCCGGTGCACAACTCGGCCGATGTCGATCCGGTCGCGTGCGATACTCGGCTGGATGTCCGCGGCACCGCTCAACGAACGAACGATCGCGACGGTCGGCTCGGGGGTGATGGCCGAGGCGATGATCGCCGGCCTGCTCCGGGGAGAGCTGGTCGCGCCCGACCAGATCGTGGCCAGCCATCCGCGCCCCGAGCGGCGCGACCATCTCCGCGCGGAGTACGGCATCCGGGTCGTGGCCGACAACCTCGAGGCCGTCGACGGCGCCGACATCGTCCTGCTCGGCATCAAGCCCCAGATGCTCGCCCGGGTCGGCCGCGAGATCGGGCCGCGGCTGCGCCGCGGCCAGGTCGTCCTGTCGGTCCTCGCCGGGGCGACGACGGCGGCTCTGACCGCGACCCTGGGCCACGACCAGGTGATCCGGGCGATGCCGAACACGCCGGCCCGGCTCGGCAAGGGCGTGACCGTGTGGTACGCGACGCCCGAGACCACGCCGGACCAGCGCGAGCAGGCCGCGTTCCTGCTCGGCGCCCTCGGCGTCCAGATCGAGGTCGACGACGAGAAGATGGTGGCGATGGCCACGGCGGTCTCGGGCACCGGGCCGACGTACGTCTTCCTGTTCATGGAGGCGTTGATCGACGCCGCGGTCCATCTCGGCTTTCCCCGCCACGTCGCCCACGACCTCGTGATCGAGACGCTCGAGGGCAGCACACTCTTCGCCAAGCAGTCGGCGATGCACCCGGCCGAGCTCCGGAACATGGTGACGTCGCCCGGCGGAACGTCCGCGGCCGCGCTCCACGAGCTCGAGTCCGGCCGGCTCCGGACCGTCCTGTCCGAGGCGGTCTGGGCGGCCTACCGGCGAACGATCGAGCTGGGAGATCAGCTCGAGGCCAGCGTCGGGCGGACGCCGGAGACGAGCCGCGGGGCGCCGGCAGCCGAGACGCCGAAGCGCCGATGACCGCGGTGGCAACCAGTCGCGCGGTCGACCTCCGGCGCGAGCCGCTGACCGCTGTCCGGGCAACCGACCTCCGCGCCCTCGAGCGCGACTACTGGGCCGACGAGGCCGCAATCCGGGACCGCTTCATCGCTGTCTGGGCCGGGCTCGACGATGCGGCGTGGCGGCTGCCCGGCGCCGCCCCGTCGGACGCCGGGGGCCCGGACTGGTCGCTGCTCGACCATGTCGCCCACGTCGTGGACTGGCACGAGCTGGCCGCCGACTACATCGCCACGGTCCTCGCGGGCGAGGAGTGGCCATCGGATGACGACTACGGCGGCGGCGACTTCGACACGTTCAACGAGACCCGCCGCGAGCGGTTCGCCGGCCTGACGCCGGCCGCCCTCCGGGAGCGCGGCGAGCTGGCTCACGGCCGCGTGCTCGCGGTCGCGCGGCGGCTCCCCGGCGAGACGATCCGGAGCGATGCCGCGTGGGGCTGGGTCCACCAGGTCCTCCACGGCCACGCCGTCGACCACCTGACCGTGCTCGAGCCGTGGGCCGATTCGCTCCGGGCGCGCCAGATCCGGAACGATCCGTTCGGGCCGGATCCGCAACCGGTCCGGGCCGGGCTGGCCGACGGGATCGCCCGATTCTGGTCGGCCGACGAAGCGATCCTGGGCCAGTTCGAGGCGACCATCGCGACGGTGCCCGAGACCGACTGGGCTCGACCGACCGACGGTGCCTGGACGATCGCGGACCATGTCGCCCACCTCGCCGGCTGGTTCGCCATCGGGGCGGAGGCGCTCGAGCGTCACGTAGCAGGCGGCGCCTGGATGGACATGCCGCCCGAAGGTCTCGATGCCTTCAACGATCGCCAGGTCCGGGCCGCTCGCGGGACGGCGCCGGCCGCGCTCCGGGACCGGTTCGCCACGGGGCTCGCCCGGCTCCGGACCGCGATCCGGGCGATGAGCGAGACCGAATGGCTCGATCCGGAGGGGTTCAGCTGGGCGTACGAGGATCTCCACGGGCACGTCCGCGGCCACCTCGCGATGATCGGACCATGGGCCGCACGCGTCGGCTGGCCGGCCGGGCCTCGCGGGTGAGCGCGGCGTCGAGCGGTCGCGAGCCCGTGCACGTGGGGCAGACGGGGAGCGCCATGGGACGGGCGGACCGCGCCGGCGCGGGCTCGGCCGGATCCACGGCCGGCGGCCTGGTCGCGGCGGCCGGGGGCCTGACGATCGAGCGGATCGTGGCGATCGATTCGCCGCGCGAGGTTCGGCTCCACCCACGGGATCGGCTGGCCGTCTTGACGGCTGAGGCCGGGGGCGCCCGCCAGCTGTTCACGGTCTCCCTCCGCACCGGGGCCCGCACCCAGGTCAGCGGCTCGGAGAAGGACGTGTCCGACCCGCAATGGTCACCCGACGGACGGCGGATCGCGTACGTCCGTGGCGAGGAGATCCGGATCGTCGACCTCGACGGCAGCCGCGATGTCCTCGTCTCCGGCCACCCGGCCGGCGTCAGCCTGCCGCGCTGGTCGCCCGACGGACGGCGGATCGCGTTCGTCTCGCGCCGCCGCGGCTGGTCGCAGGCATGGCTCGTCGATGCCCCCGTCCCGCGGCGCGGCCGACCGGCCAAGGATCCCCGTCCACCGGAGCCGCGAGCCCTCACGGCGACCGGCCTCGACGTCGAGGATCTCGAGTGGGGCGCCGACGGGCGGAGCCTCGCCGTCGTCACGTTCCGGGCACCGGCTCACGCCACGGCGGAGATCCACCTCGTCGACGTCGAGACCGGCGACGAGCGACGGGTCGCCGGCAGCGGCAAGGAGTGGGCCGCCGGTCCGCGGGCGGTGGCGGGCGGGGGCTTCCTGTACCTCAGCGATGCCGGCGGCTGGTTCCAGGTCATGCGGCTCGCCGCCGACGGACGCGAGCGGAGCGTCCTGACGTCGGGATCGCGTGATCACGGCGAGCCGAGCGGCGGCTACGGCTACGCCCCGCTGCCCTCGCCGGACGGTAGCCGCTTCGCTCACGTCGCGATGCACGACGCGCTGGTCGACGTCGTCGTCACCCCGATCGGTGGCGGCCCGCCTGTCAAGCGCGGTCGCGGCCGGCCGCCGAAGAACCCGCCGCCGGTCATGGGCGGCGGAGCCGGGTCCGGCCAGGTCGTCAATCCCGGCCCGGGAGTCTGGCGGGCCGTCGGCTGGACGGCCGATGGCGCCTGGATCGCGGCGATCGGCGAGAGCGAGACGCAGCCCCAGGACCTGTGGCTGCTGCCCATCCCGGGGGTCGCCCCGGTCGGCTCGCGGCCGCGCCAGATCACGAGCTCGATGCCGGCGGTCCTCGCCGCTGCATTCACGCCGGACCGGACGATCGCCGCCGAGAGGATCGCCTTCAAGGCCCGGGACGGCAAGCGGATCGAGGGCACGCTATGGCGGCCGACCGCGGCGACCGGCAAGCGCGGCTCGCGCCGCGTTCCGACCGTCGTCTACCCGCACGGTGGCCCGACCTGGCAGGCGTACCGCTCGTGGGTCCCGTTCAAGCAGCTCCTCGTCCGGGAGGGGTTCGCGTTCCTCGACGTCGACTTCCGCGGCTCGACCGGCTACGGCCGCGACTTCCGCAATGCCAACAAGGGCGAGTGGGGTCACGCCGACGCGTTCGACATGATCGACGGCGCCCGCTGGGCGGCCGGTCAGCCCTGGTCGGACGGTCGTCTCGGGATCTACGGTGGGTCGTATGGCGGCTATCTCGTCCTGTGCGCCCTCGTCGAGGAGCCGGGGCTGTGGCGGGCCGGGGTCGACCTCTACGGGGATTCCGAGATCGCCGAGAGCTTCCGCCACGGCGATCGGCCCGGCCGACTCGACCTCGGCCGCCAGATGGGCTCACCCGAGGACCCGGCGACCGCCGAGGTGTACCGCCGCGGATCGCCGGTCTACCGGGCGGAGCGGATCGAGGCGCCGCTGCTGATCCTCCACGGCCGCAAGGACAAGCGGGTCGTGCCGTTGATGACCGAGCGGATGGTCGAGGCGCTCGAGATCGAGGGCAAGCACCACGAGGTCCACTGGTACGACGAAGAGGGCCACGGCTGGGAGAAACGGGAGAACCGGCGCGACGCGTTCAACCGGATCCGAGCCTTCCTTCGCCGCCACCTCCTCGACGAAACGGACCCCGAGGCCGAGGAACCGGCCGGCGGCAGGACGAGCGGCCGCTAGCCGGATCCGCCCGACAGACGGCCCGGTCGACGGGAGCGGCGACGGAAGATGCCGCGTCGCGATCCGGTGTCTGCAGCGGGGTCCTGGCTCTCGCCGTCGACATCCGGCGGGCCGTCATCGTCATCGTCGTCGCGGCGCGGGATGACGCTGATCTGGCCGTTGGTCTCGAGGAAGACGTACAGGGCCTCCTCCGGGCTCATCAGCAGATTCTGGCGGAGGGCGACCGCGAGCTCGCGGTCGCTGATCCCCTCCCGCCGGAGGTTATCCGACAGGATCCTGCCGTGGTCGACGAGGATCGTCGGCTCGCCGTCGAGGGCATTGCGCAGCGGTTCCCAGCGATCCGCCGCCGCGTGCAGGACGAGGTCGAGCAGGAGGATCACGGCCGCGGCCACGAGACCGGCGATGAGCGAGGTGTTCTCGCCGACCATCGCGTTCTGGACCGCGTTCGCGATGACCAGGAGGACGACGAGGTCGAGGGTCGAGAGCTGCCCGGCCTCGCGCTTGCCGAGGAACCGGAAGCCGAGCACCAGACAGACGTAGACGATCGCCGTCCGGAGGACGACGCCCGGGAGGTCCGAGCCGAGATCGGGGATCGTCACCGGCCGATGCTAGCCCACGGAGAGGGCGGCGACCTGCGTTCGTCGCGCCCGCTACCATCGCTCCGTGCCCGTTCCCTCCCTGCTCCGCGCCGCCCCGGAGCGGGCGATGCGGTCGTCCCTCCTGTGGCTTTCCCGCCGCCGCGGCCTCGGCCGCCTGGCGACGCGCCTCCCGGTCACCCGCTCGATGGTCGCCCGGTTCGTCGCCGGCGAGACCCTGGACGAGGCGCTCGCGGCGCTCGAGCGGCTCCGCGCCCAGGGGTTCCGGACCACGGTCGACGTTCTCGGCGAGGCCGTGATCTCGGCCGACGCTGCCCGGGTCGCCGCCGATGAGTACCTCGCCACGCTCGACGCCCTGGCGGACCGTGGTCTCGACCGCAACGTCAGCGTCAAGCTGAGCCAGATGGGCCTCGGGATCGGGGAGGACATCTGCCGCGCGAATGTCGAGCGCATTCTCGACCGGGCCGCGGTCCACGAGGCGTTCGTCCGGATCGACATGGAGGACCACACGACGACCGATGCCGCGCTCGGCCTGTGGCGGGCGCTTCGCCCGGTCAACGCCGGCCGCGGCGATTCCGGCGTCGTGATCCAGGCCGCGCTCCGACGCAGTCCGGGTGACATCGACGCGCTGATCGCCGAGGGCGCGCGCATCCGGCTGTGCAAGGGCGCCTACGTCGAGCCGGCGGCCGTCGCCCATCCCGACAAGGCG
>DASUPH010000008.1:0-7960 GCA_036276275.1 Candidatus Limnocylindrales bacterium | reverse complement strand
GTCGACCTCGCTCCGGCTCATCAGGTGACCCGCGGCGACGTCGGGGATCAACGTGTGCGGCACGCCGGCCTGGGCCAGTTCCCAGGCGGTCAGCCGGGCGCCCTGGAGATACGGCCGCGTCTCGTCCACCCAGACGCTGATCTCGCGGCCGGCGTGGTGGGCGGCCTGGACGATCCCGAGGGCGGTGCCGAACTGACCGCAGGCGAGCGGCCCGGTGTTGCAGTGGGTCAGGATCCGGAGCGGCCCGAAGTCCCGGACCGGCAGGGCGGCCAGCCCGAACTCGGCCAGGCGGCCGTGGTCGATGGTCGCCTCGTTCACGATCCCATCGGCCTCGGCCCGGAGCGCGGCCGCGATCGCGTCGCCGTCCTCGGACAGGTCGCCGACGGCCTCGTATCGAGCCATCATCCGGTCGACGGCCCAGCCGAGGTTGACGGCCGTCGGGCGGGCTCCGCGAAGGGCGGAGGCCGCGCCGCGCATGATCGCCCGGCGGGCATACGGCAGCGTGTCGCGGGCGCGCGCCGCCGAGAGCGCAAGACCGATCGCCGCGACCTGGCCGATGGCGGGCGCGCCGCGGACGACCATCTGGCGGATCGCAGACGCGGCTTCGGGCGCGTTGCGAACCTCGACCTCGACGAGCGCGTCCGGGAGCTTCCGCTGGTCGATGAGATAGAGAAGCCCCTCGCCCTCGCGGAACGGCGTCCGGAAGCCCGACGGAGGCCCGTCGGGGGCGGGTCCGGCCGCATCGGTCGCGCCGTCCTGTCGAAGCGCCGCGCCGGCCGGGTCGAGGATCGCGCCGGCCGCCTCGGCCGAGGCTCGCTGGAGCGCCTGGGCGGCGCCGGCGACGGTCGCGGCCGTCTGGATCAGCTCACCGGCGAACTGCCGGAAGAAGCGCCGCCGGGCGAGGTTCGCCTCCGGCTCCGTCCCGGTCTCGGGCGCGGGGTTGCCGGATCCGGGGTCGGTCGTTCCGGGTTGCTGGTCGGTCGTCGGGTCGGCCAATGCGCTCTCGCTGGCGCCGGCGGCGGTACGCCGGCTCAGTACTTGATGACGCTGGTGACGCGTCGGCCGTCGAGCCGATCGCGGCCCTTGAGGAAGTCGAGCTCGACGAGGAAGGCGAGACCGACGACCACGCCCTTCAGCCGCTCGATGAGCTCGATCGTGCCCTTGACCGTCCCGCCGGTGGCGAGGAGATCGTCGACGATCAGGACCTTCTGGCCCGGCTCGATCGAATCGCGATGGATCTCCAGGGTGTTCGAGCCGTATTCGAGGGCGTACTCGACGGTGATCGTCTCGGCCGGCAGCTTGCCGAGCTTGCGAACCGGAACGAGGCCGGAGTTGAGCTGATAGGCCATCGGGGAGCTGAAGATGAACCCGCGCGACTCCATCCCGACGACGATGTCGATCTTCTCGCCCGCATAGGGCTCCAGCATCAGGTCGATCGCCTCGTGGTAGGCGGCCGCATCCTTCAGCAGCGTCGTGATGTCGTAGAAGAGGATCCCGGGCTTGGGGAAGTCAGGGATCTCGCGAATCTTCGCGCGAAGCTCCTCGGCGGACATCGGTCGAGGGTTCCTCCAGGTGGCAGGGTCGCCGGTCGGGCTCCGGCTCGGACGGTCCGCAGTCTACCGCACGCGGCGGCGGCGTCCGCGCCATGACGCGCCGCGGCGTGGCCGCCGGCGGGTGGCGGTTTCAGGCCTCCCCGATCAGCGACGGGCGGGGACGGAGGCGGAGCCGCCGGGTGATCGCGAGTCCCGCGACGGCGATCGCCGTGGCCACGCCGAAGGCCGCCGCGAGACCCACCCAGCCCGGGCTCCCCGACCGGGCCCCGAACGCGATCAGCGCACCGCCGACCCCGGTCCCGAGCGACGTCCCCAGGACGTCCGACAGCTGCAGGCCCGCGGTCGCCGCGCCCTGCTCGGCCGCCGGCGCCTCCCGCAGCACGACGAGCGACAGGGTCGAGTACGAGAGGCCCATCCCGAACCCCGTGATCGACCAAGTGACGACGCCCACGACTAGCGGCACGCTCGGGATGAGGATCGCGGCGAAGCCGACGATGCCGACGATCACGGTCGCGAAGCCGGCCACCAGGAAGCGGGTCGGCCCGATCCGATCGACCCGCTGGGCCTGGATCCAGGCGCCACCCGTCCACGCCAGGGTGGATGCGGTGAAGACCAACCCCGACACGACCGCCGGCTCGCCGCGCCATTCCTGGATGGCGAGCGGGACGAATGCGTCGGCGCAGAAGAACGCGAATGTCAGGAGGCCGCGCAGGAGGACCGCCGTCGGCAGGCCACGGGCCGCCCGCAGGGTGCCGGCCGGTGTCAGCCGGGCGAACGCCGGCGTGCCGATCAGCACGCCCGCCACGATCAGGGCGATCGGCAGCGGACCGAGGTTCGACAGGCCGGCGACCGCGAGCCCGGCGCCGATCACGAGGACGATCGCGAGTGGCAGGCGGCGACGGGCCCGATCGGCGACCTCGTGTTCGGCGTCGCCCTCCGCCGCGGTCGCGGGATCGACGGCCGCGATCGCCGGCAGCGTCAGGAACGAGGCCACCGCGATCAATGGCAGCAAGCCCAGGAAGACGAGCCGCCAGTGGAGCGTCTCGGCGACGACACCGGCCAGGGTCGGGCCGATCACGCCGGGCAGGACCCACGCGGTCGACAGCGTCGCGAACATCCGCGGGCGGAGTCGTTCCGGCAGGGCCCGCCCGATCGAGACATACGCGACCGCCGGAATCGCCCCGGCGCCGAAACCCTGGATCACCCGGGCCGCGACGAGGACGGCCATCGACGGGGCGATCCCGCCGATCAGCAAGCCAAGCGCGAAGAGTCCGATGCCGAGGACGAACGGGCGGGCAAGGCTGCCGCGGTCGATGAGCATCCCGGCGACCACGATCCCGAGCAGGCTGCCGAGGAAGAAGCCGGAGAAGACCCAGCCATAGAGGTCGAGGCCGCCGAGGTCGCGGGCGACGATCGGCATGATCGTCGAGACCGCGAGCGCCTCCGATGCGACGATCGTGACGTTGAGGACGAGGCCGATCGTCAGGGCCCGGCGACCCGGCGACCAGAGCCCGCCGTCGCCCGTCACGTCGCTCATCTCGCTCAGGATGCCGCCTCACCAGCCGGTTTGCCGTGGACGTTCGTCGAGTGGCCCGCTACATTTCGGCGCATGACGATCGAGACCAGGGACACGCGGGCCGCGGCTCCGATCCAGGCGACGGCCGGCCGGGTCGAGGCCATCCACATCGCCGAGACGGCCGGCGGGCCGATGCGCGCGATCCCGCACGCCCGGGCGATCGCAGGGGTCGGCCTCGAGGGCGATCGCTACGCGACCGGCCGCGGGACGTACTCGCCGGATCCCCGGACGGATCGCCACATCACGTTGATCGAGGCCGAGGAGATCGAGGCGCTGGCCGAACGCGACGGGATCGTCCTCGCCCCGGGCGAGACCCGACGCAACGTCACGACCCGCGGGATCCGCCTGAACGAACTCGTCGGGCGGCGGTTCCGCGTCGGGACGGTCGAATGCGAGGGGACGCGACTGTGCGAACCGTGCCAGGGCCTGACAGACCTGCTCGGCAAGCCGATCCTCAAGCCCCTGACCCATCGGGCCGGGCTCCGGGCGTTGATCCTGAACGGCGGCGACATCAACCTCGGCGACGAGGTCGTCGCCCTCTTCGACTGAGGTTCGATCGAGGCCTCGCCGGCTCGCGCCCTAGAGGAGCGCGAGCCGGTCGAGCGGGAATGGCGGTTGCGCCAACGGCTTGACCGCGATCCGGACGAGGAGCAACGGGTTGTCGTCGCCCGCCGTTCGGTTCGACGACAGCGTGCCGCAGCCCTGGCAGCGGTGGATCAGGACCCATTCGCCATCCTTGCGGACGGTGATCGCGATCGGCTCCATCGACGCCTGACAATCGGACGCCCGGTCGCCCGGATCGTCGTCGAGATGACGACTCCACAGGCAGTTCGGGCAGTGGTTGCGATGAGCGGTGCCGGCCGCGGCAAGCGGAACGTCGAGCCGGCAATGGATGCAACGGAAGCTCTCGGCGCGACGGTCGTGGCCGCGCAGTCGCTGGGTGCGGGACAACTGGATACGGTCTCCGGATACGCAGGGAAGGCCGACATCTCGTTCGGCGTCACGCTCCGGACATGGAACGACCGTCCCCGGCGGGGACGGTCTCGGGCTCAGCGAACGGCGCTGGAGCTACGAGCGAGCGATCTCCCGGAGGCGTGACGCGAACGCGGCGGCCACAGCGGCTGCGGACATGTCAGTCTCCTTTCCGGCTCGCCGGCCCCGTTGCGGGCCTCGCGACGAACGAACCGTGGCGGAGGATTGGCCGTCTGGGTCCATTCGTCAAGATGGAAACGTGAAGGGCGATCGCCAGCGGTGTCTCAATGCCAGGTCGAGGACGTTCGGATGAGGCTTGCGATGGCCGCGGCGGCCGAGGTCGCCGACATCGCCTCCGTGTCGATCACGATGTCGGTCGCGGGCCCGGCGGTGAGCGCCTCATGCGCAGCGAAATGCCGGCCGAGGAAGGCGGGATCGCGCGATACTCCTCGGGTCGGATCGCCCTGCGCGCGACGGAGGGCCTCCTCGTACGAGACGCGGAGGGTCACGACGAGCGGGGCGACGCATGGGTCCAGCCGTTCGACGAATGCGCTCCGGTCGCCCGGCGTGTTGAATGAACCCTCGGCGATGACGACGGCCACGCCCTCCGCGAGGAACGCGTTGGCCTGCGTCGCGGCGGCGTGGCGCGCGAGCTCCCAGGTGGCATCATCGGACGTCGATCCGCCGGGCACGAGCCCGTCATGGACGACGTCGAGATCGATGACGGCCACGCGATCGTGAGTGCGCTCCAGTTCACGAGCAAGCTCGCGCGAGATCGTGCTCTTGCCGCTGGCAATCGGGCCGGTGATCACGATCACCATGCGCTCAGTCTGACGGACGCCGGAACCCCATGACGTCGTCGCCGGCAGGCCTCCGGATCCGGACCTGCCTCGCCGATCGCGACGAGGGTTGGGCATCAGGCCTTCTCGGCGACGGCCTGGCCGGTCGGCTCCAGGCGCGACGCGGCGAGATCGTGGACGTCCTCGACGGCGAAGGCCTGATCGCCGAGGCCGACGGCCGACCGGTCGGCCTGCTGACGTTCCGTCCGGACGGTCCGACGACGATCGAGCTGGCGGCGCTGGTCGTGGTCGAGCCCGGTCAGGGGATCGGGTCGGCGCTCGTTGAAGCGTTCCTCGACGAGGCGAGGCGGCGCGGGGTCCGACGCGTCTGGCTCGTGACGACCAACGACAACCTCGATGCCCTGCGGCTCTACCATCGCCGCGGCTTCCGCCTCGTCGCGCTCCGCGCCGGCGCCGTCGACGTGGCCCGGGCGACGATCAAGCCATCGATCGGCGAAGTTGCCAGTAACGGCATCCCGATCCGCGACGAGCTCGAACTCGCCATCGACCTCTGACCCGGGGCGCTTCAGGTCCCGGCGAGTCGTTCCACGACGGGTCCGAGATCGGTCAGGTCGCCGACGAGGAACGAGTTGATCCCGAGCCGCTCGCGGAGCTCCGTGAACTTCTCGACGAACCGGTCGACGGAGCCGATGAAGATGTGGGGCGAGTCGATGACGTCCTGCTCGGTCAACTCGATCCCGGTCCGTTCCCGCATCCGCTCGATCACCTTGCGCGCCTCGCCGTGGAGGTCGTCGGTGACGACGATCGGCCATTGCGACGGGTAGACGTTGAACTCCAGCCCCTCGAACCGCTCCCCCGCCGCGTCGCGGACCCAGCCGATCTTCTCCTCCGTCGCGGCCCACGTGATCGACACGGGATCGGGCCGCTGGCCCGACAGGATCCGCGGCGCCAGCCCCACGATGTTCGCCTCGCGGGCCGCCAGGGTCAGCGTCTTCCGCCCGCCGCCACCGATGAAGATCGGCGGGTGCGGCCGCTGGACGGGCTTCGGGTAGGCGTCGTAGTCGGTGATCGCGTAGTGCTCACCGGCGAACGAGAAGGGGCCCTCGCCGAAGCAACCCTTGAGCACCGCGATCGCCTCGGCAAGGCGCGCCTGACGGACGCCGATCGGGTCGAAGGCCAGGCCGATCGCCCGGTACTCCGGCTCGTTCCAGCCGGCTCCGATCGCGACGTCGAGGCGGCCGTCGGACAGGACATCGAGCGTGGCGAGCTCCTGGGCGAGAACGGCCGGGTGGCGAAGGTCGTTGTTGTGGACGAAGGCGCTGATCCGGAGGCGCTCGGTCTGCGCCGCGACGGTCGCGAGGTACGGGATCGGCGCCAGCTGGGGGACGAGGTGGTCGGGCAGGACGAAGGTCGAGACGCCGAGCCCCTCGGCGGCGCGGGCGCGTTCGCCCAGCTCGCGGGTGGTGGACGCGTCGAAGGCATCGGACAGGAAGCGGAAGGGTTTCACGCGCGGATCCCTAGCCGGTTGGCGGGGATTCCTCGACGTCGATCGACAGTGGCAGGCTGAACCCGACGTCCGCGCCGCCGCCGTCGCGAGGTCCCGCCCAGATGCGCCCGCCCTGGGCCTCGACGATCCGCTTGCAGACGGCTAGCCCGACGCCCATGCCGCTGGCCTTGCGACGCGCCTCGTCGGTCCGGAAGAACGTGGTGAAGACCGCGCCCGCGGCGTCGGCGGCGATCCCGATGCCACGGTCGAGGACGTGGAGGCAGGCCTCGTCGTCGCGGCACTCGATGACGACGTCGATCGGCTCGCTGGTCGGGCTGTACTTGTCGGCGTTGCTCAGCAGGTTCTCGATGAGGAGCTCGATCGCGGTCGCGTCGCCGTCGACGACCGCCGAGGGCGGCGTCGTCGTCAGGCGGACCTCGCGGTCGGGGTGACGCCGCCGGTACGACGCGACGGCACGGTGGACCACGTGGGCGAGGACCTGCGGCTCGAGGTCGAGCTCGCTGCCGGCGCCCAGCCTCGTGAGCTGGAGGAGGTTCTCGACGATCCGGAGGAGCCGGTCGGAGTCGCCCATGATGTCGCCGACCATCGTCCGCTCCCGCTCGCCGAGCTCGGCTCGGTCGGCCAGCAGGGTGGCATTGCCGTAAATCGTCGTGACCGGCGTCCGGAGCTCGTGCGAGATCAGGCCGAGGAACTCGTCCTTGACCGCGTTCGAGGCGCGCAGCGCGTCGGCGGTCGTCCGGAGGGATTCCTCGGCGTTCAGCCGATCCGTGACGTCGACGAGCACGTTGACGGCGCCGATCATCGTTCCGTCGGCGTCGCGTAGCGGCGTCGGGTAGGGCTTGAACGCGACCCGCCGGCCATCGGGTCGCTCGGCGTACGCGACGGCGCCACGAACGGCACGGTGCTCCTTGAGGGCGATCGCCATCGGGCACTCGTCGTGCCGCATCGGCCGGCCGTCGAGATGGAACAGCCGGAGCGACCCGCACCACTCCTCGCCGATCTCGGGGCGGCGGCCCCACAGGTCGACGGCAGCCTGGTTGAAGAACGTGATCCGGCCGTCGATGTCGGTCGTGTAGACCGCGACCGCGACGGCGTCGAGGAACGCCCGGTACGGCGTCTCCGCGTCCACGTCCGCACCGGCTTCGACGACCCGACCGCGCACCGCACCGAACAGGCGGAGCAAAGTCGCCCCGGGATCGCCGAGGCCGTCGGGGGTCGGCGTTTGCAGTGCGGGCGATTCCATGGCACTCACGGTACCGGGTCATCACGGGCGCGATTGAAGCAGACGGCCCCGCGCTTGACCACCCCTTGCAGGAGCATTGCAAGCCTGCTGCAAGGGTCGGCGCCTCGACATTTGCGCCTGCACCGCGTGCCATGGGTCGGATCGAGCGAACCACCTGCCCGTTGCGAAGCGTCCGATGAGCAACGCCGACGGCGACCGCGGCGCGATCAGCGTTCCGTTCGTGGAGGCCTTGCTCATGGGGTCGCGGGTCCGTCGCTCCGTCGTCCTGATCTTCGTCCTCGCGCTAGGGATCCGTGTCGCGGCCGTGCC
>DASUPH010000007.1:0-2525 GCA_036276275.1 Candidatus Limnocylindrales bacterium | reverse complement strand
GAGGCCCTCGAAGCGACCGGTCCGATTGACGACGATCCCGGCGTGGACCTCCGCGTCGAGGAGCATCGACAGCGCATCCTTGAGCGTCGTCCTGCGGTCGATGAACGGCGAGACCGGGTCCGCCAGGGAGGCGTCGAGCGGGCCGCGGTCGGGCAGGTCGTGCTGGTCGATCCAGCCGATCGGGTGGTGGTCGGCATCGACGAGCAGGAGATAAGGGAACGGGTCGGCGAGGATCCGCCGGCGGGCCTCCGCGGCATCGTCGCCGGGATGGGCCGTGACCGCCGGCTGGAGCTCGAGATCGGCGACCCGGGTCAGCGACAGGCGCTTCAGCCCACGATCGGCACCCACGAAGCGGGCAACGAAGTCCGAGGCCGGATTCGCGAGGATCTCGGCTGGCGCGGCGTACTGGGCGAGATGGCCGCCCGTCTCCAGGACCGCGACGAGGTCGCCCATCTTGATCGCCTCGTCGATGTCATGGGTCACGAACAGGATCGTCTTCGCCAGGCTCTCCTGGAGCCGCAGGAACTCGTTCTGGAGCCGCTCACGGACGATCGGGTCGACCGCCCCGAACGGCTCGTCCATGAGCATGATCGGCGGATCGGCCGCGAGGGCCCGGGCAACCCCGACGCGTTGCCGTTCGCCGCCGCTCAGCTGGGACGGATAGCGGTCGCGATAGCGGCCGGGTTCGAGGCCGACGAGGGCGAGGAGCTCGTCCGCGCGGGCCCGCAGCCGGTCCTTCGACCAGCCGAGGAGGCGCGGCACCGTCACGGTGTTCTCGCCGATCGTCTGGTGGGGGAACAGCCCGATCTGCTGGATGACATAGCCGATGCTCCGGCGCAGCTCGATCGGGTCGCGCGTCGCGGCATCGACGCCGTCGATGAGGATCTGGCCGCTGCTGGGCTCGATCAACCGGTTGACCATCTTCAGGCTCGTCGTCTTGCCGCAGCCCGACGGCCCGACGAGGACGCAGATCCGACCCGCGGGAACCGTCAGCGACAGGTCGTTGACGGCGCCGGGCGTGTTCTTCGCGGCGGCGTCGTACCGCTTCGAAACGTGCCGGAACTCGACGGTGGCGGCGGGCGACGCGGGCCGATCCTCGGTCGACAAGGGCAGATCCTCCGGTTGGCGCGCACCCTACCATCGACCGCCGCAGGGGAGGACCGGGGCCCAGGCGCGACGCCCGACGTCAGCGGCGAAGGAAGCCCGGCAGGTCCGGCTCCTTGCCACGCCAGCGGCCCAGCTCCTGGGTCTCGAACCATCCGAAGTGGTTGATGAAGTGGCCGTTGTTGGCGAGGACGATGTCGGCGGTAGCGCGCACCCGGCGCTGGCCACGGACCGGCACGCTGAGGACGACGCGTCCCTCGCGAATGGCCGCCTCGTACCAGGCGAAGTCCGGCGCCTGGTCGGCCCAGGCGAACTCCACGATCCGGTAGAGGCGTCCGCGCAGCCCGCGTCGTCGACCGCTGGCATCGAATGCCGACGCGTCGTCGGGGCCCTCGAAGCGGTCCATCGCCGCTGGGTCGAAACCGGCCTTCGCCAGGGCCTCCGCCGCCGCGTCCGCCTCCGACGGGGTATCGAACACGGCCAGCAGCCGACCGACGGCCGACCCGATCGAGCGGGTCACGCGCGGTCGGCAGGGTGCCGACGCATCAGGCGACCGCCACCTTTGGCTTGACCTCTCCGATGAGCCGCTCGAATGTCTCGGTGTCGTACGGCGCGGGCTGCTCCGAGATCACGGTGTGGAAGCCCAGCTCGACGTACGGCCCCAGCTTCTCGGCGAGCTGCTCCGGGGTGCCGTTCCAGAACGTGTCGTCGTCGGCGACGTCGGCCAGCGGCGTGCGGTTGTGCTCCATCGCGGCCTTCCAGACGCGGTCCGCCTCGGCCTCCGAGTCCCGGATCGTCGCCTTGATGCCGAGCGTGAACTCGATCTCCGCCGGGTCGCGACCGACCTCCTCGCAGTGGCGGCGGAGGACCTCGACCTTGTGGCGCATCACGTCGACCGGGCCCATCGCGTTCCAGAGGTCGGCGTAGCGGGCCACGCTGCGGAGCGTCTTCTTCTCCCCCGAGCCGCCGATCATGATCGGGAGATGCGGCTGGACCGGCGGCGGCTGGTGGCGAAGGTGATCGAACGCGTAGTGTCCGTCCGCTGGCGAAGTGACCTCCTTGCCGTCGAGGAGGGCCCGCATCGCGGCGACGGATTCGTCCATCCAGTCGAGGCGCTGCCCGAAGCCGGAGCCGAAGTCGATGCCGTGGGCCTGGTGCTCGAGGTCCATCCAGGCGCCTCCGATGCCGAGGATCGCCCGGCCGTCGCTGACGTGATCGAGCGTCGCGGCCAGCTTGGCGACGAGACCCGGGTTGCGGAACGTGTTCGCGCCGACCAGCAGGCCGAGTCGCGTCTTCTCGGTCTCGCGGGCCCAGCCGTTGAGGAGCGACCAGCCCTCGAAGATCGGCTGGTACGGGTCGCCAAAGATCGCGTACACGTGGTCCCACGTCCAGATATGGTCGTAGCCGAGACGGTCGACCTT
>DASUPH010000006.1:0-23956 GCA_036276275.1 Candidatus Limnocylindrales bacterium | reverse complement strand
CGGCCCACGACCGTGGCCGCCTCCGGGCGACGACCGACGCGGCCCAGGCAGCCCGCGACGCGGACGTCGTCGTCGTGATCGTGCCGGTCATGCTGGACGACGAGCAGCAGCCGGACTATCGCTACATGGACGCGGCGGTCGAGTCGATCGCGCCCGGCGTCCACGCCGGCTCGCTGGTCATCTTCGAGACGACCCTCCCGGTCGGCGACACCCGGGAACGGTTCACGCCGCGCCTCGCCACGGTCTCCGGACTCACCCCGGACGAGGACCTCCTCGTCGCCTTCTCGCCGGAACGGCTCTACAGCGGCGCCGCCCTGCGCAACCTGGCCACGTACCCAAAGCTCGTCGGCGGGATCGGCGCCCGTTCGACGGAGCGGGCGGCGGCCTTCTACGACGCGGTCCTCGACACCGAGATCGTGGCGATGAAGAGCGCCGAGGCCGCCGAGTTCAGCAAGCTCGCCGACACGACGTATCGCGACGTGAACATTGCCCTCGCCAACGAGTTCGCAAAGTACGCCGAGCGGGTCGGGGTCGACATCCACGAGGTCATCGCCGCCGCCAACAGCCAGCCCTACTCCCACATCCACGAGCCGGGGCTGGGCGTCGGCGGCCACTGCATCCCGGTATATCCGCACTTCCTGCTCTCGCGCGCCCCGGAGCTCGAGCTGGTCGAGCTGGCGCGCCGGACGAACGACGGCCAGGTCGGTGTCGTGATCCGGGCGCTCCAGCAGGAGCTCGGCGGCCTCGAGGGAGTTCCGGTTCTCGTGCTCGGGCTGACCTACCGGCACGGCGTCCGGGAGCTCGCCTATTCGCGGGCGTTGCCGCTGATCGAGCGGCTGGCCCACCAGGGCGCGATCGTCTCCGCCTTCGACCCGCTGCTGGAGACGGAGGAAACGGCCCGCTGCTGCGCGACGCCGTGGACGTGGGGCGAGGCCGGACCGTTCCGGGCGATCGTGACCCAGACCGCCGATCCGCAGTTCAACGATCTTGACCCCGCCTGGTTCCCGGACCTCGAGGTCGTCTTCGACGGCCGCGACAGTCTCCGCGAGCTGGCCCTGCCGGACACGGTCGCGTATCGCGGCATCGGCCTTCCGCCACGGCCCCGCTCGAAGCCGGCGCCCGACGGCCGACCGGGTGGCCGCTAGCTCTTGCGGATCGTCAGCGTCGTCGGGACGCGGCCGCAGCTGATCAAGGCGGCGGCGCTCCTGCCGGCGCTGCGCGGCCGCCACGACGAGATCTTCGTCGACACCGGCCAGCACTACGACGAGGCGATGGCCGGTTCGTTCTTCGCGGAGCTGGGCCTGCCGCGACCCGACCACTCCCTGGGGATCGGCGGCGGGTCGCAGGGCGAGCAGGTCGGGCGGATGCTGCCGGCGGTCGAGGCCGTCCTCGCGGCGACCGCTCCGGACGCGGTCCTCGTCTACGGCGACACGAACTCGACGCTCGCCGGCGCCCTGGCGGCGGCCAAGCTCGGGATCCCGGTCGCGCACGTCGAGGCGGGTCTGCGATCGTTCGACCGGACGATGCCGGAGGAGATCAACCGGGTCGTTGCCGATCATCTCGCGCACTGGCTGTTGGCGCCGACGCCGACCGCCGTGGCGAACCTCGCCCGGGAGGGGATCGTCGACGGCGTGTTCCTCGTCGGTGACGTCATGCAGGACCTGGTCACTCGCGTCGCGCGCGAGGTCCGGGATCCGGCAGCGCTCGCTGCGACGGGTCTCGGCCTGACGCCCGGCGGCTACCTCTTCGCCACGATCCACCGCGCGGAGAATCGGGCGGCGCCGGCGATCGCTGCCTGGACCGCGCTCGTGGCCGAGCTCGCGACCGCCGAACGGCCGGTCGTGCTCGCCCTCCACCCCGGCACCCGAGCCGCGTTGGACCGGAGCGGCGTCTCGCTGCCGGCGTCGGTCCGGGTGATCGAGCCGCAGGGCTATCGCTCCACGCTCGCCCTCCAGCTCCACGCAGCCGCCGTCGTGACCGATTCCGGCGGCATCCAGCGCGAGGCCGCCTGGCTCGGCGTGCCGTGCCTGATCCTCCGGGCCACGACCGAGTGGGTGGAGGCGGTCGAGGAATCGGCGGGCCGGATGGTCGTCGTCGGCCTGGACCGGGATCGGGCGCGAGCCGCCATCGACCGGTTGGCGCCCGGCGTGACGGCTGTCGCGGCCGCGCAGGCCCGCGCGGCGAGCCTGGACCTCCGCCCGTCCGGGGCGGCCGCGGCGATCGTCGCCGCCCTCGAAGCCGATCGATGACGGAGCCGCCGGCCGAGGCCCCGTCCGCAACGCCGCAGCGGGCGGTCCTCGTCCTGCCGTCGACCGCCGAGTTCGATTCGCGCCCCTACCGGATCGCAAGCGCGCTCGCCGCGCGCGGCCACACCGTCACGGTCCTCGCCCGCTGGCGGGCGGGCCTGCCCACGGACGAGCGCCATCCCGCCGGCTACGCGATCCGACGCGTCCCGGTCGATGCGATCGACGGGCTGCCGTTCCCGGGCGCGGTCCGGGCCGTCCGGGACGGGCTTCGCCGCCTGGACGCCCGGCGCGGCCGCGGGCGAGCCACCGCGCCCAGCGGCGGTGGCGGCGGCGCCACCCCGGGCCCCGGCGGTCCGGACGACGGCGGCGGCCGAGACGCCTCGACGCCACGGTCCGGCGTCCTTCGCCGGTTCGGAGCCGGCGTCATCCGGCGTCTCGCGATCCAGCTGACGGTCCGGTCCCAGGCCCGGGCCAGCCGGCGGGTCTGCCCACCGGCCGATCTCATCCACGGGATGGCCTACATGGGCATCCCGATCGCGCTCGGGCTCGGCCGGCGCCGGCGGATCCCGGTCGTGTACGACGCCCGCGACATCTACCTCGACGCCGGCAACCTCGCCCGGCTGACCGGCCCGATGCGCTGGCTGGTGGGTCGCGCCGAGCGGGGCTGGGCCCGGCGGGCCGATCGGGTGATCACCGTCAACCGGCCCTATGCCGAGGTCATGGCCGGCCGCTGGTCGGTGGACTTCCCGCTGATCGTCATGAACTGCTCGTACCGCTACGAACCGCCGTCGCCGCGGGAGCGCCGGTTCCACGACGCGCTCCGTCTCGACCCGGCGACCCGGGTGGTCATCTACCAGGGCGGCTTCTCGCGCGACCGGGGGATCGAGCAGCTGATCGCCGCGATCCCCGACGTGCCTGGTGCCACGCTCGTGCTCCTCGGCTACGGCTCCCTCCAGGCCGAGCTGGAGCGCGTCGCCGCCGACCCCGCGACCGGCGGCCGCGTCCGGGTCATGGCCGCCGTGCAACCGACCGAGCTCCTCGGCTGGATCGCGAGCGCCGATGTCGTGGCGATGCCGATCCAGCCGACGACGCTCAACCATCGCCTGACGACCCCGAACAAGCTGTTCGAGGCGCTCGCCGCGGGCGTCCCGGTCGTCGCGAGCGACCTGCCGGGCATGGCCCCGATCGTCCGCGAGACCGGCTGCGGCCGTCTCGTCGACCCGACCGACCCGGCGGCGATCGCGTCGGCGCTCCGCGAGGTGCTCGACACGCCCGAGGACGAGATGGCCGCGTGGCGCGCCCGCTGCGCCGCCGCCGCCCGCGAGACCTACAACTGGGAGCGCCAGATGGAGGTCCTCCTCGTCGAATACGGCCGCCTCACGGGCCGGCCGTGGTGACCCGGCGCCGGGCCGTCCTCCTCGTCGCCAACAGCGCCGCGCCCTATTCGCGTGGCCTGCGGGTCGCCCGAAGCCTCGCTGCGGCCGGCTGGGACGTCGAGATCGCGGCGCTCGCCACCGACGACGCTCCGCTCGAGGAGCGCGACGGCGACGTCCTGATCCGGCGGTATCGGCCGTCCGGTCGCTGGGTCCGCTGGGCCGAGCGCCCGAAGGCCGCGTCTTCGCCGAGCCGCGCCCGCCGCATCCCCGCCCTCCTCCTCGACCGGTTCCGCAAGACCGCGTTCTGGCCGCTGCCCGTCCGGGGCTGGTGGGCCACCCTTCGCCGCGAGCTGCCGCCGGCCGACCTGTACCACGCGTTCGGGATCCTGACGATCGCCGTCGCGAACGACCTCGCGGCCGATGCCCGTCGACACGGCCGGGCCGGCCGCGTGGTCTACGACGTGATCGACGTGATCCTCGACTCGAACAATTACAGCCCGGTCCCGGCGCCGATCCTCGCCACCTACCGCTTCCGCGAGCGGCGCTGGGTCCGGCGGGCCGATGCGATCGTGACGGTCAACGACCCGATCGCCGACCACATCGCCCGGATCTGGTCGCTCCCCGTCCGCCCGACGATCCTCATCAACTGCCAGCCCCGCTGGTCGCCGCCCGATCCCCGCCCGGACCTGATCCGGGCCGCGACGGGCGTCCCGCCGGAGCGGCGCCTCGTCCTGTTCCTGGGCCGTCTCGGCCGGGAGCGCGGTCTCGAGGAGGCGGCCGAGGCCGTCCTCGCGGTCGACGACACCGCGCTCGTCATGCTCGGGTTCGGGCCGTGGGCGGAGCAGCTCCGGGCCCGCGATCGCGAGCCACGGTTCGCGGGCCGCCACTTCACGCTTCCCGCGGTCCACCCCGACGACGTCCCGGCCTGGACCGCATCGGCGGACGTCTCGATCATCGCGGTGCCGGCCAACTCGCTCAACCAGCGGCTGTCGACCCCGAACAAGTTCTGGGAGAGCCTGACGGCGGGGACGCCGGTCGTCGTCGGTCGGGATCTCGTCGTGATGCGCGAGATCGTCGAGCGCGAGCGGGTCGGGGCGATCGCCGACCCGGCCGATCCGGCCGATCTCGCCCGCGGCCTGCGCGGCGTCCTCGACCAGCCGCCGGCGGAGCGCGCGGCGATGCGGGACCGGGCGCTCGAGGTGACCCGCGAGCGCTACAACTGGGAGACCGCGGTGGTCGACTATCTCGCCCTGACCCAGCGTCTCAATCGGGAGACGGACTGACGAAGCGGATGAAGCGTTCTTCGGTCCGAGTCCGATGCCGTTCGTCTTGGCGAGATTCAAGTCCCCGCCCGACCCTCAGTCATACCACTGCGTGTATGGAGTCGACCGCGGTCTACAGGTTCGAGGGCAGGGGTAGGCTCCAATCGGGAATCGCAGGCGTTCAGGCCAATATCCAAGGCGAGCACCCGGACATTTGCGGCGCTAACAATACGGGCGACGGGACTGCTTCGAACTTGATTTGGGTTGGGATTGACCCAGCCGACGGCCAGCCGTTTTCGATCATTCAGGCAGGAACGGGCAACTGTTCAGACCCAACTAACTCTTCGTGCGTTGGCGGTGTGGGAATTCGGTGGTGGGCCTGGGGTCGGTCGCCTGGATCATCAAATTGTGGTGGTCTGGCGCAGGTCCTACCGACGCCCAGGAAGTTGGCCAACTTGGGAACCGCGACGGTAGCCTACGAGGTGGTTCGGACGAGTTCCCAATGCGCGCTATGGAGGTGGTGGCTAGGTAACGGCGCCCATCATCCGGGCGGCCTCGGCCGCCTTCTGGGCGCGGGTCCGCTCGGAGTGCTCCTCGTGCAGGGCGACCACATCGGCCGGGTTCCCCTCGAGGATCACCCGGCCCTTCTCGATCAGGATCGCCCGGTTGCAGTACTCGGTCACCCAGGCCATGTCGTGGGTCACGAGGACGATCGCCTTGGCGGCCTTGACGAGCTCGAGGACGCGGGCCTTGCTCTTCGCGCGGAACGTCTGGTCACCGGTGGCGAGGACCTCGTCGAGGAGGAGGATGTCCGGGTCGACCGAGGTCGCGATCGCGAAGCCGAGACGGGCTCGCATCCCCGATGAGTACGTCTTGATCGGCGCCTCGATGAACTGGCCGATGTCGGCGAACTCGACGATCCGGGTGAGCCGTTCCTCGATCTCGCGGTGCTCGATGCCCATGAACGCTCCGGCCAGCCGGATGTTGTCGAGCCCGTTGAGCTCCTGGTCGAAGCCCGCCCCCAGGGTGAGCAGGCTCGAGACCGATCCGCGCACGTCGACCGACCCGGCCGACGGGACGATGATCCCCGCCAGCGTCTGGAGGAGCGTGCTCTTGCCGGCACCGTTCGGCCCGATGACCGCCAGCGATTCGCCGTGCTCGAGGCGGAAGGAGACGTCGCGGAGCGCCCAGAACTTCGCGGGCCCCTCGCCGCCGAACATGTTCGTGAACGTCTGGCGGAGGGTCGTCTTCTTCGTGAACCGGAGGTTGTACTCGACGCCCACGCCCTGGACGTCGATGGCCCATGGCGCGGTCGCGTCGCCCGTCTCGATCGTCAACTAGAGGACCTTCGCGAACGAGGGCTCGACCCGCTTGAAGAAGACGGTCGCCAGGGCGAGCAACCCAAGCGAGGTCACGAACAGGAGCGACAGGCTGGTCCAGTCCGGTGGCTGGCCGTCGTAGATCACGGCCCGGTAAGCGTTGAACAGGATGAAGAAGGGGTTGAACGACATCAGCTGGATCAGGAGCGGGTAGTGATCGCCGATGCTCTTGAGCGTCGCGACGCCGTACAGGCCGGGCGACAGGTAGAACCACAGCCGGAGGGCATGCCGGCTGACGTTGCCGACGTCGCGATAGAACACGTTCACGGCCGAGACGGCGTAGGCGACGGCCAGGGTGAACGCGAACTGGACGACGGCGATGATCGGCAGCAGGGCGAGGTACGGCGTCGCCCGCTCGAGGTAGAAGAGGGCGAGCAGGCCGGCCAGGGCGAGGAAGCCGAAGGCGAAATTGACGACGCCCGCGACGGTCGCCGCGGTCGGCAGGACGATCTTCGGGAACTGGAGCTGCTTGATCAGCCGATCCTGTGACGACACGGACGTGATCGCGTCGCCGACGGCGGTGGTGAACCACTTCCACGGGAGGATCGCGGCGAAGATGAAGAGCGGGTACGCCTCCTGCTTCCGTTCGAGGATCACCGACACGAGGAGGACGTAGACCAACATCTGGAGGAGCGGGTCGAGGACCCACCAGACGTTGCCCAGGATCGTGTCGGCGCCCTTCTTCTTGAGGTCCGCCTGGACGAGGTAGCGGATGAGCCGGCGGCGGGACCAGATCTCGCGCGCAGCCTGGGCGATGAGTCCGGGCGGGCTGAGCCGTTTCGACGTCGAGCGATAGGAGAGCGGCGCTTCCCGGGTGGCATCCATACGGAGAGGTACGGTAGCAGAGGCACATGCGCCGGGCCCCGCGACCGATCACCTCGCGCCCGACCACCCGCGGCTACGATGGATTCGTGTCCACGGCCCCCCACGACCTGCGCCCGGTCTGCATGATCGTCCACGCCTACTACGAAGAGGATTCGCGGGTCCGCCGTGAAGCCGAATCTCTCGTCGCCCGGGGCCGGCCCGTCCACGTCTTCGCCCTTCGTCGACCGGGCGACGCCCCGACCGGCATCGTCGACGGGGTCGCGCTCCGGCGGCTCGACGTCCAGCGCCACCAGGGAGCCGGGCTCGGGACCTATCTGCGCGAGTACGTGGCGTTCCTGCTGAAGGCCGGCTGGTCCGCCACCCGGGCCCACCGCCGGCGGCACTACGCCGTGGTCCAGGTCCACACCCTGCCGGACTTCCTGGTCTTTGCCGCCCTGCCGCTTCGCCTCGCCCGCGTTCCGGTGGTGATCGACCTCCACGAGGCGATGCCGGAGTTCTTCCGGATGCGCTTCCCGAGAGCGTCCAACCGGTTCGTCCACGCGCTGCTCCGATTCCAGGAGCGGGTCTCGATCGGCTTCGCGAGCGCCGCGATCACGGTCAACGACGCCCTCGCGGCCCGGCTCGTCGGCCTCGGCGTCCGGGCTGGCAAGATCACGGTGATCCTCAACAGCCCGTCCCTCGTCCGCTTCGATCCGACGGCCCAGCCGCCCCGCGCGTTCATGGCCGACGGGACGCTCCGGCTCGTCTATGCGGGGGCGCTCACGCCGACGTACGAGCTCGACGTGGCCGTCGACGCCGTCGCCCGCCTCTGCACGCTCCGCCCGGACCTGGCCGTCGCCCTCGACGTGTACGGTCGCGGCGACTCCGAGCCGGCATTGCGCGAGCGCGCGGCGCATCTCGGCATCGCCGATCGCGTCACCCTCCACGGTCGGATCCCGATCGAGGCGGTCCCGGCGGCGATCGCCGCGGCCGACATCGGCCTGGCGCCGACCCGGCGCGACCCGTTCACCGACTTCAGCCTCTCGACGAAGATCCTCGAGTACGGGGCGATGGGCAAGCCGGTCGTTGCCTCGCGCTTGCCGCTTGTCGAGCGGACGTTCCCGTCCGGGTCCGTGACCACGTACGACCCCGGCGACGTGGACGGGCTGGCCGCCGCGATCCTTGGCATCGTGGACGACCCGGCGGCCCGCGACACCGCCGTCGCCCGGACGCGTGCCCGGATCGGCGAGCTGTCGTGGGACCACGAGGCCGAACGGTTCGGCGAGCTCATCGACCGGCTTGCGGCCGACCGGATATCCTCGTCCGCATGAGCGACCGCGACTCCTGCGTGGCGATCGTCGGCCTCGGCTACGTGGGACTGCCGCTCGCGCTCGCGTTCCTCGAAGCCGGGCTGGAGGTCGTCGGGATCGATGCAAGCCCGCGGCGGGTCGAGGAGCTCCGGGCGGGCCGCTCGCCGATCGACGACATCGACGACGCCCGGTTGCGGGCCTGTCTCGGCGCCGGTCTCCGGATCGTCGGCCCGGACGAGGGAGCCCTCGGCGAGGCCGATGCGGTCTTCGTCTGCGTCCCGACGCCGATCACCTCGACGAAGGATCCCGACCTCGGGCCCGTCATCAGCGCCGCCGCGCTGGTCCGCGAGCACCTTCGGCCGGGCATGCTTGTCGTCCTCCAGTCGACGACGTTCCCGGGCACGACCGGGGGCCCGTTCCGGACGGAGCTCGAGCGGTCGGGTCTCGTGGCCGGCCGCGACTTCGATCTGGCCTACGCCCCCGAGCGGGTCAGCCCCGGCGACCCGGCCAGCGCGGCCCGCTCGGTGCCACGGATCGTCGGCGGAGCGACCCCCGCGGCGACGGCTCGCGCGGCGACGCTCCTGGGCCGGATCAACGAGACGGTCGTGTCGCTCTCCTCTCCCGACGCCGCGGAGCTGGCCAAGCTCCTCGAGAACGTCTTCCGCAACGTGAACATCGCCCTCGTCAACCAGCTCGCCCTCCTCTGCGAACGGATGGGGATCGACGTGTGGGAGGTGATCGACGCGGCGGCGACCAAGCCCTTCGGCTTCATGCGGTTCACGCCCGGGCCGGGGGTCGGCGGCCACTGCATCCCGGTCGACCCGTACTACCTCTCGTGGCGGGCCCGCGAGTTCGACTTCGTCGACCGCTTCGTCGAGCTGGCCGGCGACATCAACCTGGCGATGCCGCGGCACGTCGTCGAGCTCGTGGCCGAGGCGCTCAACGACCGCGGCCGGGCGCTCCGCGGCGCCCGCGTCGGTGTCCTCGGAGTCGCCTTCAAGCGTAATGTGCGCGACCCGCGCAACTCACCGGCGGCCGACGTCATCGCCGGCCTCCGGGCCCGCGGCGCGGAGGTCGCCTACCACGATCCGCACGTCGAGACGTTCCGAGCGAGCGACGGCCAGGAATCGGCGTCGACGCCGCTGGACGATCTCCTCGCCGCGTCGGACGTCGTCGTCGTCGTGACCGCCCACGAGGCGATCGACTGGGACGCGGTCTACTCGACGGCAAAGCTCGTCGTCGACACGACCGACAGCTCTCGCGGGCGCGACGTGGCGCCGCGCCAGGTGCTCCGCCTCGGGGCGGGCTGGGCGGCACGCGCGTGAGGGAGATCGCTTGACCACCTCCCTCCCGGGCCGGATCGTCCGGCGCGTCCGCCGCCTCGTCCGCGGTTCGGCCAGCTCGGCCGTCACCCGGGCGGATCTCCCACCCGGTCGTCGCAGCCGCAAGGCCTGGTTGTACGAGCACCAGGTGCCGCCGGAGCGGACCGTCGAGGTCCTCGAGGGCACCCGACCCGGGAGCCGCGTGCTGATCGTCGGGACCGGCCCGTCCGCGAAGACCGTCCTGCCGTACGACGACCGGCTCCATGACAAGTGGGACATCGTGATCGGGCTCAACGGCAGCGTCGAGCACCTCCGCAACCTCGACTACTTCCTGTCGGTCGAGAGCAAGGCCCACCTCTGGGACTGGTACCGCTTCCAGACCGATCCACGGGTCATCCGCTGCGTCTCGGAGTCGGGGGCGCGCCTGGCCGACGAGTCGGGCTTCGCGGACGGACAGCCGAACTACTTCCTGATCCGTCACGTCTACCTGTCGCCGGTCGACATCCGCCACTATCGGAACGCGGAGGGCGAAGTCGGGCTGCTGGTCGGGCCGCCGGGCGAGACGGGGCTGGGTCCGGGCACGGTGACCCTCCAGGCGATCCACTTCGCCGCGTTGCTCGGCGCGAGCACGATCCACGTGATCGGCGCCGACCTGCACTTCAAGGCCGGCACCCAGCACTTCTACGGCGAGAACGAATACGGGACCGAGACGGTCGAGGGCAAGCGCTACCACCGCCTCGACGCCGAGACCCGGCTCAACCCGATCGTCGAGGTCAGGCATCCGGAAACCGGCCAGATCGTCGAGACGACGCTCCATTTCCAGGAAAGCGCAGCGTTTCTCGACACCGTGATCCGGGACATCCTGCCGCCGGCCGGGATCGAGCTGACCGATTTCTCGCATGGCCTGATCTCGGCCGCGCCGCGCGCGGATCTCGACGCGTTCATGGCGTCGTGAGGTCGAGACAGCCGACGTGACGGGCCGGCGGCCGGCCGTGCGGTTGCGGCGGACGACCGCGTCGGACGCCGATCTCCTCTTCGCCTGGTCGAACGATCCGGTCACCCGAGCGGCGTCCTTCCATCCCGAGCCGATCGAGGCCCCGGGCCATGGGCCGTGGCTCGCCGGCCGATTGGCCTCGCCCACCACGGGCTTCTGGATCGGCGAGCGCGACGACGGCCGGCCGATCGGTCAGGTCCGCGTCGAGGTCGGCGATGACGCCGCCGGCGAGATTTCGATCTCGACCGCGCCCGATGCCCGGGGGCTGGGGTACGGACGGGCGCTCCTCCTGGCCGCGGTCGAGGAGGCGGGCCGGACACTCCCGATCGAGCGCCTCGTGGCCCGCGTCCGGCTCGACAACCCGGCGTCGCTCAGCCTGTTCCGCGGGGCGGGCTTCCGGGAGCGAACGCGGGGGACCTGGTTCGACGTCCCGTGCGCCGAATTCGAGCGTCGGCTGATCTGACGGTGGCGCTCCAGCTCGTCTTCGTCACCGCGGCCGACAGGGTCCCGGCAGAGCCCATCGACGGGCAGCGCTTCGTCGTGACCGACGAAACCTGGACCGCACCGGAGGGCAGCGATGTCCTGGCTCTGCGCGATCTCATCGTTCAGGCACTCTCCGGGCGTGACCTTCTCGCCGAGTCCATGACGCGGCTCGACGCCTGGGCGGCGGGAACCGACGTGATCGAGGCAAGCACGGTCGACGGCCTCTCGGCGTGGTACCACCGCCGGCTCCATCTCTGGCGCTGGCTGCACGAGCGGCTCGCCTGGCTTGCCATCCTGGATCTGCTCCTCGCCGGCGGCGAGATCGCCTCGATCGACATCGACGGCGACGAGCCGGTGCTCGCGGAGATGGCCCGGGTCGTGGCTGCGGCGCGCAACATCAAGGTCGAGATCGTCCCGACCGCCGCCGGGCTCGGATCCATGGGTTCCCAGTGGGCCCCAGGGGCGGCGGCGGACCGGCGACCGGCGGCTCGTCTCCGGCGGCTGCCCGATCGCGTCCGATCGGCCATCCGTCGGGCGCGCGTCGATCGCCGCCTGCGGCGGCTCGCGGCCGAGCCGTCACGGCTCCTCGTGCTCGCGTCCCCGGGCGACCGCCAGGTCATCACGACTCGGGACGGACCCAGCGAGCGCAACGCCTTCCTCGACCCGGTCATCGACGCACTCACCGGATCGGCGCTCGAGCCGATCGTCCTCGAGTTGGGCGGCTCGACGGACGGCGCCGACTGGGCTCGGCTGATCGCGCCTGCCGGCGCCCGGACGATCCCCGGTGAGTTGCTCGCGACGCGCTTCTCCCGACCGGGCGACCTCGAGACGAGGGCCAAGGTCGAGGCCGCGGTCGAGCGGGTCGGAGCGATCTCCGCGCCGATGCTGGTCGGACAGGTCGACCTGGGCCCGCTCGTCAAGGCCGAGCTCGTGCGCGGCATCCGTGGCGCCCTCGCCGGTCGGTTGCGCGACCTTCCGCGGATGCGGCGTCTCCTCCGGCGCCTCCACCCGGTGGGGATCCTGCTCGTCAACGAGTACGGTCGGCCGGAGTGGCTGGCGGCTGCCCGGGCGGAGAGGATCCCGTCGGCGGCGGTCCAGCACGGGATCATCCATCGCGATCACGTCGGGTATCGCTTTCCGGACCGGCCGAACCAGCTGATCCTGCCGAACCGGACGTACGTCTTCGGCGACGACGAGGCCCGACTCCTGACGGGCGCCAGCGTCTATCGGCCGGACGAGGTCGTCGTCGCCGGATCACCTCGTCTCGATCTCGTTCCGGGCCCGGCACTCCAGGAACGCGTCGAGGGTCGGGACGCGGTTCGCCGCGAGCTCGGCGTTGCGGATGGCGACCGGCTTGTCGTCGTCTCGACGACGGCCGCCGCCGTGCTGACCCGGTTCGGTGTGATCCCGGCACTCGGCCGGTTGTTCGACCACCCGCTCCCGAACGTTCATCTCGTGGTCAAGCTCCACCCGGCCGAAATGGACGGGTCGCGCTACGAGCGGCTCATCGGTGGAATCGCCGCCGCGCGCGGGCGGCCCGCACCGCCGCTGACGATCGTCAAGGCGATCGACCTCTACCGGCTCCTGGCCGCGGCCGACGCCCACCTCGGGAGCTACTCGACGGTCCTCACCGAGGCGACCGTGATCGGCACCCCGAATCTCCTCGCGGCCGCGGACGCCGGGGGTGATCTCCTCGGCTACGCGGCGGCCGGCGTCGCCCGACCGGTGAATGACGGGGCCGACCTGCTCCGCGAGCTGGACGCGGCGGTGGCGGTCGGTGGCGCGGAGACCACGGCGGCGGCCCGGGCGGCGTTCGTTGGGGCCCACTTCCGGCCGGGCCCTGCCGCGCAACGGATCGCGGCAGATCTCCGGGCGTGGCTCGTGGGGCCGGACGGCCGGCCCGGCGTGGCGTCACCGGTGGGCGACGGGCACGGCAACGAACTCGTAGGTGAGGACCTGATTCCCCGGTGACATCGATTGGTTGCGACCGATCGTGATCCGGTTGACACGCGGACCGTAGGCGAACGGTCCGCTGTAGTCCGCGGACGAGGGGACCTCCAGGATCAACCCGTTCCGGGCCGTGTCGACCACGAGTCGATACGACGGCCGCCCGTCCAGGCGCGCGAACCAATCCTGCGCTCGAAGGAAGAGCGTCCGCAGCCGGTCGGTCGGCGACGCGTCGATGCCGGTCACCTTCGCGACGACGATCGAATCGGCGGGTCCCCGAGGAACCTCCACCGGCTGCCCGACCCGGGCCTGGACCGACCCGATGGGAAGCGCGTCGCCGCACCGATCGTCGATCCGCTCGAGGACCTCCCAATGCTCGGTCGCGATGGCCTCCCGATACCGGCAGAGCATCTCGAGGTTCGTGGCGGGCGACTCGAACCATCGGAACCGACCGTGGATCGTCATGCCCGGGTCGATGAAGTACTCCCGGAGGATCCGCTCCGGAGCCCCGTCGGACGCGAGCATGTCGGCGTTCATCCGATCGAGCGGCGCCGTGTAGGCGCTGTAGCTCTGGAACACGGGCAGAGGACGCCAGACGATGTCCGGGTAGGCCGTGGCGACATCCGCTTCGAAGGGCTCGATATGCGTCGTCCGCCCGGCCAGCGCATCGCTCACCGCGATCGGGATGGCGAGCTCCCCGCGGATCGCCAGGCGTGTGGCCGCGGCCCGCTCATCGACGAAGTCGATCCGGATCGCCGCGGCCAGCTGCGTGACCGCCGTCCGGGCCGATTGCCGCGGCGCCAGGAAGGCGTCTAGGCGCGTCTCCGTGACGCCGAAATTCACGACGAGGAGCGCCGCGACCGCGAGGGCGATCTCCCGCCGGCGGAAGCCGCCGAGAACCGCGATCAGGACACCCGCCGCAGTCGCCGCCACGTAGGTCGGAAAGGGCCGGAGGGCCAGCTTCCACTGCACGAACAGGACGACGGCAACCACGGCGGCCAGGCCGATCCGGGCAGACCGCGGCCATGCTCGCGCCAGCAGCCATGCGCCGAGCGCCACGATCGCCCAGGCGACGGCGAGGGCCGGCAGCACCCACATCCTGGACTGGATCAACGGGCGGGTCATCGCGGCGTTGTAGCCGGCGACGATCTCGAGCGATCCCCGGACATACGGGACGACGTCCCCGATCGCCTGCCCGGTCGCAAGCCAGCCGCCGAGGAACGAGGCGGCGCCGAAGGCCAGGAAGGCGAGCCACGTCCGGGGCCGCCGCGGCGCCACCGCCAGGACCACGATCGCCGCAACCGCGATCAGGGTGATGGCCAAGCTCAACTTGATCAGGGCGGCGATCCCCGCGGCGACGCCGCCAGCGATGACGACATTCAGGCCGACGGAACGCCGGCGGAGCGCCTCCACGGCCAGCACGACGGCCAGGACCGCGGCCTGCTCGGCGGGTGGCAGGGCGATCGCGACGGCCCGCACGAGCAGGAACGTGACGACGGCGGCGATCGGCAACGACAACGAGCGACGGAGAACTCCGAGCGCGGTCATGGCCAGGGCGCTGAAGACGGCGCCGGAGAAGATGATCGCGAGGATGGACGTCGGGCCGTAGATGGGCCACGGAACCGTCAGGAAGCCGAGCGGCCCGTACGTGAACACGAGGTCCGTTCCCCAGGCGAGCCGGTGGGCCGCCGCGAAGTGCAGGGCAGCTCGCCAGGAGGCATCGAGGCCGGTGATCGCCGCCGGCGGACTCGGCCAGGCGACGACGGCGATCAGCCCGCCGAAGACGACGACCGGTCCCGGCCCGGCCCATCGCGGCCAACGCTGGATCCGGTCCAACGCCTCACGGGCCCGATCGCCACGCCAACGACGCAGCCGTGCCCCTCGGGTCGTCTCGCCCGTCATTGCCCCTCCGGCCAGATCGGTCAGCGGATCGTCTCCGGAGAGTAGCCGATGGCGACGACGGGTCCGCGATGGTCGGCTCGCCGGACGAGGAGCGCGCCGGCGGCGGTCATCGCCGCCGCGAGCGCCGCGATCGCCAGGCCGAGGTACGTGGCCGTCGGCTCGTAGCGCATGACGACCTGGTGCGGACCCGCCGGCACGGCGACGCCGCGGAACGCGAGATCGACCGGGGCGACGGGCGTCGCCGCGTCGTCGACCGTGGCCGTCCAGCCGGGTCCGAAGGCATCGGTCACGACGAGGACGCCGGCCGGTCCGTCGGGGACACTCAGCTCGACGCGATCCGGCGAGTAGGCCGTGATCCGTGCCGGGCGTGAAGACGCAGCCGCGCCGGCGGGTAGCCCGGGGCCGAACGTCGCCGCGTCCTCGCCAAGGATCCAGGCGGCTCCCGCGAGCTCATCGCGTGTCGCGCGGCCGAGGGCATTGACGAGCTCCGCCCGCGTCGCCCGTTCCTCGACGGCGCTCGCGACGAACGCCCGCGGCAGCGCATCCGGGTTCTCGTAGACCACGACATTCCCGTCCCGGAACCGCTCGACGGCATCGCCGCTCGGCGCCGGGGCGTCCCGGACGTAGAACCAGCGGACCCCGAAGAGGTCGACGATCTCGGGATCGATCTTCGGCCCGAAGGCATAGGCCCGGACGCCCCAGCTCCAGAAATAGCGGTAGAGGTCGGGATCACCCGCGAGCTGTGGCGCGATCAGCGCCCCGAACAGGTCGTGGACCCCGAGCGGGTAGATCGCCTGGTAGCCGTCGGCCTGGAACAGTCCGACGGCCCCCATCCGGTCGCCGGCGTCGCCGAACGAGAGGACGCGGTTCTGCTCGGGCGGTCCCTGGCCGAGGATGAACGTCTGCCCTGGCGTCGTCGCGATCGAGTCCTCGTACGTGCCCAGGGCACCGCTCGAGAGGCGTTCGCCGTGGGCGAACAGGATCCGCTCGGTCGCGAACAGCACGATGGTCAGCGCGAGCAAGCCCGCACCCAGCGCCCGGCGTCGGGCAAGCACCCCGATGACGATCGCGATCGTCACGAGGCCGACGACGAGGGCCGCGAGCGCCATCAGCCAGCCGACGTCGGACGACGCGAGACCGCTTGGCCGCCGGAACGCCCGCGAGAGGCGGAGGATCGCAAGCGCGACCTGCCAGCCGATCAGGAGGCCGATACCGCCGCCCAGGACCGCGAACGGGAGGCGATGGCGGGCGACGGTCGCCCGCAGGCGAGAGCGTCCGGTCTCGTCGATGACGGCCGCGGCCCCGATCGCCACGGCCGCGGCGAGGGCAAACGGCATCAGGTGGCGGATCCGGACAAGCTGGAAGGATCGCAGGAAGCCGAGGTCCTGCTGGACCGGGGTGAGGAGCACGGAGACGAGGTCGATGACCGGGATCAGGCCAAGCATGGCGATGACCGCGACCGTTCGGCGGTCGACCGGTCGCCGGACGGCGACCACGATGGCCACGAGGAGGAGAACGAGCCCGACGGCGCCGGGGAAGAACGTCCCGTAGCGATCGGCCGAGCCGCCGATCCCGGCCGCGATCGGGACGCCGAACGGGACCGCGCTGTAGAACGACAGCGTGTTGGCGATCGCATGCAGCGGCTGGGCATCGAAGATGTCCGCCAGGTTCCAAGCGGTTCGCTCCGAGATCCCGAGGTAGCGCAGCTGCGCCAGCAGGACCGGGCCGTAGAGCGCGACGCCGGCGGCCCACGCGGCGGTCCACCAGCCGAACCGGGCGAGGGGCCGAGGCCCGTCCGGCGTCGCGAAGAGGAGCCAGCCGAGCTGGACCAGCCCGGCGATCAGGACGATCTGCGACAGGCCGGCATAGAGGAGGAAGGCGTCGAACAGGATCCACCCCGCCAAGGCCAGCCAGCGGCGCCGTCCCGGCCGGATCGCGCGGTCGGCCAGCCACAGCCCCAGTGGCAGGCCGAGAGCGGCAAAGCCGTTGATGTAGTGCCAGAAGCCGAACACGAAGACGATCGAGCCGACGAGGCACGCCAGGAACGGGAGGCGCAGGACGTCGCGCAGGAACAGGTGCATCCCGAGGCCGGCGACCGCAGCCAGGAGCCAGGCCGTGATCGCGTACGCGAGGAATGACCCGACGACGACGCCGAGCGCCACGTCCGGGGCGAGCGGGGAGATCGTGTGCTGGGCGAGGATGTCGTTGCCTGCCCCGAAGTACGGGTCCCACCAGCTGACGCCGTAACGGCTCCACTCGTTGACCGTCGCCGCGATCCGCGGCACGCCACCGGCGAGATCGAAGACGTCGAGCTTGTAGCCGAGCCCGCGCGGGCCGGCAAGGATCGTCTCGAGGGTCGGGAACGAGAGCAGTGCGAGCGCGCCGTACAGGAGCGCCAGACGCGGCGCGCCCGGGTTCCGCGACGGCATCCCGGTCACGCTCCGGCGAGCTCCAGGACCGCGGCGGCGATCCGTTCGGCACCCCGGCCATCCACGACCTCGCGGCCACGCGTCGCCATCGCCGATCGGGCGCCTGTATCCATCATCAGCGTCGCCACCGCCACGCCGACCTCCGCCGGGTCGATCGACCGGCCGTCGCCGAGGAACCGCGCTGCGCCCGTCGCGGCGAACGGCGGACCGACCGGCCGCTGGTCGTCGGCGACCGCGAGGAGGATCGTCGCCCTGCCGAGAATGGCGAGCTCGAACTTCATCGTCCCGCCGCCGCCGACGACGAGCGTGGCCGTCGCGAGGAGACGGTCGAGATCGGCCGGGTCGCGCAGCACGCGAACGGTGTCGTCGAGCGCGTCGCCCGCCTTCGTGAGGCGGCCGCGGTAGCCCGGTCCGAGGATCGCGACCGTGGACCACGAGCCTGCCGCAGCGATGGCGGGTACGACCCGGGCACTCACGTCGGCGGGGTCGCTGCCGCCGAAACAGACGACGACCGCGGGCGGCGTGGCGTCGTCGGGCCGCTCCGCTGCGAGGCGGCGAAGCGATGCCCGGACGGGTGCGTAGGCATAGCCCTCGAGGACCCGGCGGGCGTCCGCCGAGCCGCCCCAGCGGGCGAGCGACGGCTGGATGACGAGCGCGGCGGCGCCGCGGAGCAGTTCGCGGTCGTCGAAGACCGCCAGTCGCTCGCGTGGCCGGCGATCGGCGACCTCGTTCGGGTCCGGCACGTCGACCAGGACCGCGGCGGGCTCCGCCGGTGGCTCGGCCGTGAGGCCCAGATCGCGAATGCGAGCCGCGTCGGCCGGGCTCGGCGCTCCACGCAGGAGCTCGAGAGTCACCCGGGCACCGATACCCGTCAGCGCCTCGGCCATCGCCAACGCACGAGCGAGGTGCCCGCGACCTTCGTCCGACCCGGCGGCCGTGACGAGATGGACGGCGGTCATGCCGCGCGCGGCCGCGCCATCTAGAACATGTCCCAGGCGAGAGGCTCGTGGCGGCCGATCGCCCGGCGTGCGGTCCGGCCGACGACCTTGGGCAGGTCCCGGACCTCGATCCCGGTGCCGGGCCGGAGGATCGCGACGTCCTCCTCGGCGATGACCGTCCCGGGGTCGAGGTCGCGGGCGGCGAAGAGGCTCCGTCGGGCGGTCACGTACAGGTCCGCCTCGGCCGGCGCCATCCGCTTGATGCCCGTGCCGAGGGCGTCGTGGGCGTCTCGGATCGCCCGGACCATCGCGGTCAGCTCGTCGGGCTCGATCGCGAACCGGTGATCGGGCCCTGGCAGGTCTCGGCTCAGCGTGTAGTGCTTCTCGATCACGGCCGCGCCGAGGGCCGTGGCCACGATCGGCGCCGTGATCCCGGGGCTGTGGTCGCTGTAGCCCACCGGGACCCCGAATGCGGCCCGCATCGTCTCGATCGCCCGCAGGTTCAGGTCGCGGAACGGCGGCGGGTAGTTCACCACGCAGTGGAGCAGGATCAGCTTGTCGTTGCCGGTCGCCGCGACCGTGTCGACTGCGTCCTGGACATCGGCCAGGTTGGCCATCCCCGTCGAGCAGATGATCGGCTTGCCCCGGGACGCGACCTCCCGGATCAGCGGCAGGTGCCAGAGCTCGTACGACGCGACCTTGAACGCCTTGACCCCGAGGTCGTCGAGCAGATCGATCGCCTCGAAGTCGAACGGAGTCGAGAGGAAGTCGAGCCCGGCGGCCGTCGCGTGCTCGAACAGGGCGGCGTGCCACTCGCGGGGCAGCTCGAGCTCGCGGAACAGGTCGGACATCGTCTTGTCGGGCGGGAGGAGGTCGTCGAGGTACTTCGCCCGGGTCTTCGTCTCGGCCACGATCCGGTCCGCGGCAAACGTCTGGAACTTGACCGCGTCCGCGCCCGACTCCGCCGCGACGTCGATCAGCCGCTTCGCCTGGTCGAGGTTCCGGTCGTGGTTCGAGCCGGCCTCGGCGATGATGTAGACCGGTGCGCCGCCGCCGACCTCGCGATCGCCGATTCGAACGACGTCCATTCAGCCCTCCTCGGCCGCGCTGCGCTGGGTTGCCTCCGCCTCGTGATGACCGCGCTGGACGACGCCTGCGTTCAGGTCGGCCAGCCCGGGGTCGTCGGCCAGGATCGCCTCGAGGATCGCGAGATGGGCCGGCGGCTGGCGGCCCGGCAGTCGGGCCGCGACGGCCCGGGCGAAGGCCAGGTCGGCGGCCGTATCGACCGTGTATCGCCGATGACGCCAGGCCGGCGGCGGGGCGAGCGACCCGATCGCGAACCGTTCCGGCCGAGCATAGACGAAGGGCAGGACGTGTTCGCGATCGGCCGGCTCCGTGGCCTCGCGATCGGCCGCCCAGAGCGCCTCGGCCCGGACGGCCTCGCCGCCGATGCCCAGCGGCAGGCCGGCGATCCCGACATAGTCGAACGGGCCTTCGTCGAGACGGGCGAGCTGGGCGGCCATGACCTCGGGGCTGACGAACGGGTTGTCGGCGGTCTGGCGCAGGACGACGTCCGGAGCGAGCGGCCGGACGGCGTCCGACACGCGACGCAGCACGTCGTGGGCGGATCCGCGATGGACGCGCACCCCGAGCGCGGCCATCGCCTGGGCCACCCGGTCGTCCTCGGAGCGGTCGCTCGTGGCGAGGACGACGTCGTCGACACCATGGACGGCCCGGACCGCCGCGACCGTCCACGCGATGAGGGGCCGGCCCTCGATCGGCTCGAGGATCTTGCCGGGCAGGCGGGTCGAACCCATCCGCGCCTGGATGACCGCGATCGTCCGCATCGGCCGCTCAGGCCGACCGGTAGGCCGTCGTCACCTTGTCGAGCGCGGCGACCACGTCGTCGACGTCGGCGGTCGTCATCGACGCGAAGAGCGGCACCGTGAGCAGCCGCTCGTAGGCCGCCTCGGCGACCGGCATCGAGATCCCCGGGAACCGCTCCCGGTAATAGGGATGGCGATGAACGGGGATGTAGTGGACATTGACGCCGATCCCCTCGGCGCGGAGGGCCCGGTAGATGCCGCCACGGTCGACCCGCAGGCGATCGAGCCGGAGCTGGACGAACGAGAAGTGCCAGGCCGGATCGTTGCCGCCCAGGACGACGGGCGGGTCGAGGAGCTCGTGGCCCGCGAGCCGTCGGAGATAGTGGTCCGCAAGCTCGCGGCGGCGGGCCAGGAAGGCCCCGATCCGGGCCAGCTGGCTCGCCCCGAGCGCGGCGCCAATGTCGGTCAGGCGGTAGTTGTAGCCGAGCTCCACCATCTCGTAGGTCCAGTCGCGGCGCGCCGCGAGCTCGGTCGCGATCCCGTGGTTCCGGAACCGTCGGAGGCGCTCGGCGAGGTCGTCGCGATCGGTCAGGACGGCGCCGCCTTCGCCCGTCGTCAGGATCTTCGCCGGGTGGAGGCTGAGCACGGTCAGGTCGGCAAGAGTCCCGACGGACCGGCCGCCGGCCGTCGCGCCCAGCGAGTGCGAGGCGTCGGCGATGATCGTGAGGGGCCCGCCGGGCGCGCGATCGGCGACGGTCCGCAACGCGTCGTAGTCGGCCGGCTGTCCGGCGTAGTCGACCGGCAGGAGCGCCCGCGTCCGGGGGGTGACCGCGGCGGCGACGGCGTCCGGATCGATCAGGAGCGTGCCCGCGTCGATATCGGCGAAGCGCGGCTCGGCGCCGACGTACAGCACGGCGTTGGCCGTGGCCACGAACGTCATCGGGGTCGTGATCGCCTCGTCACCCGGCCCGAGACCGGCGGCGTGCGTCGCGCCGTGGAGGGCGGCCGTCCCGGAGCTGAAGGCGACCGCGTGGCGGGCGCCGGCGAACGCCGCCAGCGCCTCCTCGAACGCCGGCACGCGTGGCCCCGTGGTCAGCCAGTCGGAACGGAGGGCGGCCGTGACCGCCTCGATGTCGTCGTCGTCGATCGACTGGTGGGCGTACGGCAGCATCGTCCGCCGGACCGGCTCGCCGCCGTCGATCGCCAGACGATCGGTCGTGGGGCTCGTCATCGGACCGCGACCCCCGCGGCAACCCGGTCCGTCATCCAGCTCCGGACGCGCCGGAGCCCCTCGTCGAGCGGGACCTCGGGGCGCCAGCCCAGGACGCGCTCCGCCTCGCGTGCGTCGCAGCGGAGGACGGCGATCTCGCTCTGGGGATGGATGTGCTCGACGTGGACGATCCGGGCCGGGTCGGGCTCGATCGCCGCGGCCAGGTCGTTGACACTGACGTCGGCACCGGTGCCCGCGTTCAGGATCCGGCCGGTCGCGGCGTCGGAGAGGAGCGCGTCGCACACGAACCGGGCGCAGTCGGCGGCGTAGAGGAGGTCACGGGTCTGGGTCCCGTCACCGTAGATCCGGAGGGGCTCCCCCAGCAGCGAGAGCCGGGTGAAGATCGCGACGACCCCGCCCTCGCCGACCGAGCGCTGGAAGGGCCCGTACGTGTTGAACGGACGGACGACGGTCGTCGGCAGGCCGTAGGCGTGCCAGTAGGACAGCGTCAGCGCCTCGCCACTCAGCTTCGATGCCGCATACGGCGATGCGGGCTTCGTCGGGTCCATCTCGGCGATCCCCGCCGGCGAGGTCGCCCGGTCATACACCATGCACGTGCTCATGAACAGGACCCGGGCTCCGCTGGCGCGGGCTCCCTCGAGGATCTGGAACGTGCCGACGACGTCGTTCGCGAAGGTCGTGGCGGGGTCGTCGATGGAGTCCTGGACCGAGATCGACGCGGCGAGGTGGGCGACGGCGTCGACCCCGGCGGTCCAGCGCCGGCAGGCGGCCGCATCGCGGACGTCGCCCTGCTCGAACGGCAAGAGACCGGGCTGGCCGGCGAACTCGTCGAGGTTCGTCACGTCGCCGGCGACGAGGCTGTCGATCGGGAGCACCGTGTGGCCGCGGGCGAGGAGCTCGCCGACGACCCATCGACCGATGAACCCCGCGGCACCGGTCACGAGCACCCTCACCCGGTCGCTCCGGGGGCGGCTCCGACCCACGGGTTCCCGCCGGCCCGCTGGATCCCGACGGCGCTGTCGCTCGCGTCGGCGAACGTCTCCTTGACGAGCGCCCGGACCTCGTCGAGCGTCATCGCGGCGACCGCGTCGGAGCGGTACGCGCCGATCGGCGCCGGGTCGACCGCGCGATACGCCTCGACGACCCCCGGCTGCGGCTCGATCGACGGCAGGACGGCGAACATCTCGCCGATGTCGCGGGCCCGATGGGACTCGTCCTCGGTCATCAGCTCCTCGTACGGCTTCTCGCCCGGTCGCGGCTCGATCATCCGGATCGCGATCGCCTCGGGGTCGAAGCCGTTGGCGGGGGCCACGACCTCGATCGCGGCGGCGACGAGATCCGAAAGTCGCGCCGCCGGCATCTTGAAGACGAAGACCTCGCCGCCGTGGGCGACCTGGGCCGCCCGGATCGCGAGCTCGACGGCCCGGTTCGTGCTCATGACGAAGCGGGTCATCGCAGGGTCGGTCACGGTGACCGGGCCACCCGCCGCGATCTGGCGGAAGAACAGCTCGAGGGCCGAGCCGCGCGAGCCGAGAACGTTGCCGAACCGGACGCTGGCAAACGTCGTCGGGTGGCTGCCGCGGTAGTTCGTCGCGGCGCTCACGAGCTTCTCGGCAAGGAGCTTCGACGCGCCCATGACCGAGATCGGGTTCGCCGCCTTGTCGGACGAGGTCAGGATCATCGTCCCGACCTCCGCGGCGAGGCAGGCATCGATCACGTTCTGCGTGCCGACGACGTTCGTCTGGGTCGCCTCGAACGGGTTGTACTCGCCCGATTCGACGTGCTTGAGGGCGGCACAGTGGAAGACCGTGTCGATCCCGTCCATCGCCCGGACGAGGCGGTCACGATCGCGGATGTCGCCGACGAGGAAGCGGACGTTGCGCCGGTCGCCCAGCCGCTGACGCTGGTAGAACTGCTTCGTCTCGTCCCGCCCGAAGACCCGGACGACCTCCGGCTCGTGGGCGAGGAGATGGTCGACCAGCCGTGCACCGATCGTCCCGGACGCGCCGGTCACGAGGATGTGCTGGCCGCGGAATGATGCGTTGTCGGTGTTCAAGTGCCTCCTCGGGGTTCGCCACCGGGGTCGGGTTTCGCCGCCAGGCCGGGTCAGTCGGTTCGAGGTCGGGCGGACGCCACGTCGGCCGTCCGCGACCGGGACGCACCCACGTCGGGACCGCGCCGGGACCGCGCGCCGCGGGTTCGCAACCGACGGCAGGTACGGGACCCGACTCGGACATACGGTACGATACCGGCCCGTCCGGCGGCTGCCGCCGCCGTCCATCCTCCAATTTCGATCAGGACCGCATCACCCCATGACCGTCCGAGTGAGGCCCGTCGATCGCGGCCGTTCCAGCCGCGATCCGAACCGCCGCAACCTGTACATGAACATCGGCTTCGGCATCGCCGTCGTCGTCGCCATCCTCATCCTCGTGATCGTCGGAACGACGAGCTGGTACGGCCAGCATCTCGCGGCTGCCGCGACGGTCGATGGCCAGGCGATCACCAAG
>DASUPH010000005.1:0-19880 GCA_036276275.1 Candidatus Limnocylindrales bacterium | reverse complement strand
TCGATGTCACGGGCCGGATCGACGGAGCCCTCCGGGTGGGGGTTGGCCGGGTCGTCGAACACCCGGACGACGTGGAGAAGGGCGTCGGAGTCGCGCAGGCGGGCCAGGTGCTCGGCCGGCAGGTCCTCGGTCCCGACGTGGCCCTCGCTCGAGGCCGGCGGCGCCGGCAGATCGACGTAGGTGACGTCGGCCTGGATGATCTTCTTCGGCTTGAAGATCGCGGCGAGCTTCTCCAGCCGCTCGTCGGGGACCTTGACGACACCGACGTGGAGCTCCATCCCGCCGAAGCCGCCAGTCTCGGCATGGCCGCGGGTGAGCGTGTTGAAGACGGTCGTCTTGCCCGCTCCGGCAAGACCGACGATGGCGATCTGCATCAAGGGATTATCCTCGGTGGCCGCCGTCTCGACGACCCCGCGATTTCGTCCGATTTGGTAGAGCCCGTGCATCGGTTCCCACGGGCCCGGGTCAGTGGCCCTGGCTGATCGCCCCGATCCGGGCCCCGTCCGCGACGCCGAGGATGATCGATTCGGACCCGTTCGGACCATGCAGCGTCACTCGCCAGACCATGGTCGATCCGGGCAGCGGGTTCTCGGGCGGGCCCAGGACGTTGTTGTGGGCCATGACATCGAGATCCGCGAAGGTCCCCCGGATCCCCTCATCGACGACGAACGGACCGCCGATCTCGGCCACGGAGATCGCCCGCGCAATCGCTGCCTCCCGATCGGGAAGGCGATCTCCTGGGCCCGGAGTCGGCGTTCCAGTTGCCGTCGGAACCGACGCGACGCTCGGCGCGAGCGCCCCGCAGGCAGAGGCGACGAACGCGGTGACCGCCAGGACCAGGGCCGCACCGGCCCGGACCCCGACCATCGTCAGTACCCGGCCGTCGGATCGACGACGTTGAGCAGCGGCTCGCCGGCGGCGTAGCGGCGGAGGTTGTCGCAGAACAGCTCGACGCTGCGGTCGAGGACGCGGCCACTCGACCACGACGTATGGGGCGTGACGATGACGTTCGGCAGGTCGTAGAACGGCGAGGCCGGCGGGAGCGGCTCGTCGCGGAACGTGTCGAGGATCGCGCCACCGATCGTCCCGTCGGCGAGGGCGTTCAGGAGCGCCCGCTCGTCGATCAGGCGGCCGCGGGCGACGTTGATCAGCCAGGCCGACGGCTTCATCGCGGCGAGCGCCGCGGCATCGATCATGTCCTCGGTCTCGGGCGTGAGCGGCGCAGCGAGGACGACGAAGTCCGACTCGGCGAGGAGCTGCGGCAGGGTCTCCGGCCCGCCCACTCGCTCGAGCATCACCTCGCCGAACGACGGCGCCTCGGCGGTGGCGTCCGCGTCGCGCGGAGCCGCTCCTGCAGGCCCCCCGGCGAGCGACCCGCTCCCCTGCTCCGATCGGCGTCGGATCGCCACCACCCGGCATCCGAACGCCGTCGCCAATGCGCCGACCGCCCGCCCGATCGACCCCAGGCCGACGATCCCGACCGTGACGTCGCGCAGCTCGACGCCCTCGAGCGGCTGCCACGTGCGCTCTCGCTGGAGCTCGAGGAGGCCCGGCAGCCGGCGGCTGACCGCAAGGATCATCATGAGGACGTACTCGGCGATCGGCCGCGAGAACACCCCGCGCGCGTTCGTGATCACGATGCCGCGCTCGCGGGCCGCCGGCGTCAGTGCGCGCTCGACGCCGGCCGACGCGGAATGGACCCACTTCAGGCGCGGCGCGCGAGCCAGCAGCCGGTCGAATGCATCCGACGAGAGCCAGCCGCGGAGCAGGACCTCGACGTCCTCGACCGGCTCGTCGGTCAGGCCCTCGCGAGAGAGGGTGACGATCCGCGCGCCCGGCGCAGCCGCCCGGATCCGGTCGAGGTCGCCCGCGCGGTAGCGAGCGGACAGGATCGGCGACAGGGCGATCGCCATCGGGGCGCCCGATTCCCTGCCGGGACCGGCCGCGGTGGCCGGGCGATCGTCGGTCACGAAGGCGCCGCCGAGCTCGTCCGGGCGAGCCACTGCCCCGGCTCGTCGATCTCGCCGTGGCGGGGCATCATCTCCGGGCCCGCCCACAATCGGTTGAGCGCCGCCGGTCCGCCAGCGGCCGCGATCGCGGCCACGAACGCCTCGCCCTTGCGGTACTGCTCGAGCTTCACGTCCATGCCCGTGAGGCGCATGACGGCCCGCTCGAACGGCGACCGGCGGGCGTTCCGCCGCTCGTGGAACCTAGCGCTGATCCGCTCGACCCCGGGGACGAGATCGCGCCCGACCTCGTCCATGATGTAGTCGCTGAAGCCCTCGAGCAGGCTCATCACCGCCTGCGTCTCGCGGAACAGCCGGCGCTGTTCCTCGGACATCACCCGCTCGATCCAGTGCTCCGCGCCGTCGCCGTCACCGCGGATCGCCCGCCCAAGGCCGCGGAGCGCCTCCCGGCCGAGGCCCCGCGCCTCGCGCCCGAACAGCGACAGCTGCCGTTCGAGCCGCTCGGCGAGATAGGGCCGCAGCCAGGGATGCGCCTCGAACTCGAACGCGTGCGTCGTCTCATGGAGCGCGATCCAGGTCCGGAACGGATCGAGCGGAACGTCGAGGACGGCGGCGGTCTGGCGGATGTTCTCCTCGACGAACAGAAGCTTGCCCGGGGTCGCCTCGGCGGTCAGCAGGGCCAGGTCGTACTGGCCGAGGACCTTCGAGCCCATGAACCCGAGCAGGAATCCGAGCTGGCGTGTGGTCAACCAGCGGTTGGCGAGGGCCATCGTCGCCTTTGCCAGGCCGCCGCCGGTCGGGATCACCTGGTCGAGCAGCTCGTGCTCGAGCTGGCCGATCAGGGCTGCGAACGTGGCGACGTTGGCATGGACCCAGCCCGCCCGGTCCACGACCGCGGACCGTTCGACGACGCCCGGCAGCTCCGTTCCCAGGGCCTGGCTGAGACGCGGCACGATCCGCTCCATCGCCGCGGCATAGGCGGGCTCGCTGGCTCGCAGCTCGGCGGCGGTCAGGGCCCCGGGCGCGCCCCGGAGACGCTGAACGGCGAACCGCTCGGCGGCCGGCCAGTCGACCAGACCCTGGCGGGCCACCCGCTCCGCGCGCCGGCCGAGGACCGTCGCCGCGGCACCGAGCGCCGATCCGACGAGGAATCCGGCCTGCCAGACACGGTCGTCTCGCCAACCGGGGCGACGGGCTCGGTTCGAGCTCACCGGCCGCCTCCGCTCACGACGCCACGCCGGCTTCGCCGACATCGACCGGGTCGACGTCGGGGAACGCCTCCCCGAAGATCCGTTCGGCGACCGATCGGAAGGCCGCGACGTCGCCGGTCGTCAGCTGGACGTGGGTCGGCACGGCCGGCCTCGGCCCGGACGGCTTCGCCGCTGGATCGCGGCTTGCCGACCCCGCCTCGGCGTCGCCCGTCGCGAGCGTGCCGGGCGCCTCGAGGCCGTTGATCGCGAGGAGCTCGACAAGCGCGGACGCCGTGGCCGTCGCCGAATCGACGATCGCGACCCGCTCCCCGGCGATCGCCGCGATCACCGGTCGGAGCAGCGGGTAGTGGGTGCAGCCGAGGAGCAGGGTGTCGATCCGGGCCGAGGCCGGCAGCGGGAAAACGAAGTCGCCCGACGCGTCGCGCGCGCCGAGGAGCGGGGCCAATGCCTCGCCCACGATCGCCTCGACATCGGCCCCGGCGAGCCGGCCGGCCTCGACCAGCGGCACGAGGGCGGGCGTCGCGTGCTCGTACACCTCGACCGCGGGGTTCTCGTCCTTGATCGCGCTGAAGTAGGCGTGGGAGCGGACCGTGGCCTGGGTCGCGATCACACCCACGCGGCGGTTGCGCGTCGTCAGGGACGCCGTCACCGCTCCGGGCCGGACGACACCCAGGATCGGCAGGTCGTAGCGGCGGCGGAGGTCGCCGAGGGCGACGGCCGTCGAGGTGTTGCAGGCGACGACGATCGCCTTCACGTCGCGATCGGCGAGCTCGTCGAGGGCCTCGACGGAGAACGCCCGGACCTCGGCGTCGGAGCGCGTCCCGTACGGCGCGCGGAGGTTGTCGCCGAGGTAGATCGTGGATTCGCGCGGCGACCGGCGGAGGATCTCGCGGAGCACCGTCAGACCGCCGACTCCCGAATCGAAGACGCCGATCGGTCGCGGATCGGACACGGCGACCGGCCTAGCGCCGACCGGCCGCCGCCGGGCGGACGATCCCGTTGGCCGCCAGGAGCTCGGCGGCGACCCGGTGGAGGTCCTGGCTGATCTGCGCCACGGGGTTGGCAAGGACGAAGGGAACGCCCTCGTTGTTCGCCTGGACGACGAGCATCCCGTCGGAGACGACGTGGTGCTCCGGCACCCGGCCCAGGGCCCGCTCGAGGTCGACCGGCTCGATCCCGCCCGGCGAGTCCGCCCGGTTCACGAGGTAGCGGACCTTCGACGCCGGATAGCCGATCGAGCGGAAGGCGTCGGCCACCGCGATCGTGTTGCGGATCGTCGTCGAGTCGTAGGTCACGATCTCGACGATCGTGTCCGACAGGTCGAGGAACGACAGGTTGATGTCGGTCAGGGCCGGTGACATGTCGATGACGATCGCACCGTAGACGCGCCTCAGGAGGGACAGGATCTTGTCGATGTCCCGGCTCGTCACCATCTCCGCCATCTCGAGCCTCGGCGGGGCGAGGAGGATGTCGATCCCCGACGGGTCGCGCCACAGGACGTCCTGGAGGTCCGACTCGGCGACGCGGTCGGTCGGCAGATCGAGGATCGACGGGGCGTCCGTCGGGACCTTGAGGAGCGCCCGCAGATCGCCGAACTGGAGGCTGCCGTCGATCAGCACCGTCCGCTGGTCGGCCTGGCCGAGGGCCACGGCGAGATTGAAGGCGATCGTCGTCTTGCCGACGCCGCCCTTCGGCGCGAAGATCGAGTAGATCCGGGACGAACCCGTCGTGCTCAGCTCGGCGTAGTCCTTGCGGACCTGGGCGATCACGTTCATCAGGTCGAAGCCGGAGAAGGGCATCGCCAGGACGCCGTGGACACCCTTGGCGGGATCCACGGCGACGGGGTTCTGGGGAACCGTCAGGACGATCACGGGGATGCCGTAGCCGGCCGCGACGATCTGCTCCGCCAGGGGTAGCCCCTTGACCTTGCCCTGGAGGAGGGCGTCGACGAGGATCACGTCCGGTCGCATCTGCTGGACCTGGGGCATGACCTTGTTGCCCTCGCTCAGGACGTCGAGCAGCTTGACCGAGCTCTGGGCGCTGAGCAGGCCACGGATGTACTGCGCCACCTGCGGGACGTCCTCGACGAGCAGGAGGCGGGTCTGGTCAGTCGATGGCATCGGGACCGAGTGTAGCAAGCCGACCGGACCCGGCATCTCGCCCGGAGGTCCCGTGGCGCCGGATGACTCGTGCCCCGCGGCTCATGGCCGACGGGCGACGAGGATCGCCCGCTCGCTGCCCGACCGGAGCGGCTCCATGTCGTAGCTGCCGGCCATCTCCTCGACGACGAGACCCGCGTCCTCGGCATGGGCGCGCAGCTCGTCGGCACCGACGAGGCGAAGGGTGTCGCGACGGATCCAGCGGGCCGTCGGCTCGCCCGGCGGGCCCTCCTCGTAGATCGAGGTCAGGTCGACGACGGCCGACGCGGCGTCGTACCGGGCGGTCGCGACCTTCGTGACCTCGAGGCCGGTCTCGGGATCGACGCGGACGTATTCGAAGATCAGGCGGCCGTCGAACCGGGCCAGGTCGTCGGGGTCGGGCAGCCATACGTCGACGACGGCGAGGCCGTCCGGTGCGAGGTGACGGGCCATGGTCCGGATCGCCTGGCGTTGGGCGTCGCGAGTGGCCAGGAGGAAGAGCGTGTTGAGGCCGATGAAGGCGAGACGGTACGTTCCGGCGTCGCCCGGGTCGAGATCGAGGAGATCCGCTTGGACGAGCTCGAGGCGGTCGGCGGTGGCAGGACCGGCCCGATCGGCGGCCCGCCGGGCGCGGTCCAGCATCGCCGGGTCGACGTCGACGGCGGTGACCCGGTGGCCACCCTCGGCCAGGGGGATCGCGAGCCGCCCCGTGCCGGCCCCGAGCTCGAGAATCGGTCCGCCCGTCCGTGTCGCCAGGGCGAGGTAGAGGTCGAGATCGCCCGGGTCCTCGACGAGGTCGAGATCGTACAGGCGGGCGAGCGCCCGAGCCGACGCCTGGGGCCCGGCCTGGGCCGTCATCCGCCCCGGCCGGGACCGGCGAAGCGGATCGTGGCTCCGTCGCGGCGCTTGACGGCGAGGGCGCTGATCGCCTCGAGGGCGGCCCGGTTGGCGATCATCGACGTCGTCTCGGCGTGGTCGTACGGCGGCGAGACCTCGACGATGTCCATCGCCGCCAGCTCGACCCGGCCGACGACCCTGCGGATCGCCCTGAGGAGCTCCCGACTCGTGAACCCCCCGGGCTCGGGCGTCCCGGTGCCCGGAGCGAGTCCCGGATCGACGACGTCGATGTCGAGGCTGAGGTAGATGGCATCCGGTCCGTCGAGCGCCTCCGCGATCGCGTCGTCGATGACGGCCTCCGCGCCGCGCTCCTCGATCTCGGTCATGAAGTGGTAACGAAGCCCGTGCTCCTTCATCCATTCGAACGTCTCGACCGGTGGCCAGTAGCCCCGCAGCCCCACCTGGACGAAGTTCCGCCCTTCGACCGCGCCCGACTCGATGAGCCGCCGCATCGGTGTCCCGTGGCCGGCGAGGACGCCCCAGTCGTCGTTGGCCGTATCGGCGTGCGCGTCGAAGTGGACGATCCCGATGCTGCCGGGCCGGCGGACCTCGGCGACGGCAGTCGCGCTCGGCCACGTGATCGAGTGGTCGCCACCGAAGACGATCGGGATCGCCCCGGTCTCGGCCACCTCGCGGACCTTGCGGTAGATCACCGCGTGGGCCCGCTCGATCCAGGCCGGCACGACGTTCGCATCGCCGGCGTCGACGACGGTCAGCAGCTCGAACGGCTCGATTCCGAGCTGGAGGGAGTTCACCGAGCCGGAGGTGTACTGGGCCTCGCGGATCGCCCGCGGTCCGAAGCGGGCGCCGGATCGATGACTGACGGCGTCGTCGAACGGCGCCCCCACGATCGCGACGTCCACGGCCCGAGACCGGAGCTCGGCGGGATCGGTGATCCACGGCAGATTCATGAACGTCGTCGGCCCGACGTACGGCGGCAGGTCGAAGTCGCTGTACATCTCGTAGTCGCGATCCCAACCATTGGCGACGGCGATGTCGCCGGGCGGCCGGCGATCCGGATCGGGCTCGAGGGGGCGCTGAGCCACGGGCTCCTCCGGAGACCATCGCGGGGCCCTGCGGCCCGTGTCGGGATGCGTCTCGTTGGGGGCGCCGCCGGTTCGTACCGAGCGTCCAGCGGGGCGCGCCGCGCCGATCGTAGCACCGCGTTGGCCTGCGTCGGCTTGCACTTCCGTGCGACGATGTCCCTGTCCTCTCGTACCGCCACCAAAGCGGAGGCCGCCTGTGTCGCTCCGATCACGCCGCCGTTCGCCGTTCCCCGGCGCGCTCGCCGTCATCTCCGTCGTCGCCCTGGTCGCGATGACCGGAGCTCACGTGCGCGTTGGGGCTAGCTCCCTGAGCGGCGCCGCGGGACCGCGTCTCGCAAGCGCAGTCCAACCGACGGTGGATGCCGGCCTCGCCGCCGGCGCCTTCGACCCGGCGAAGGTCGCCCTTCACCTGACGCTCATGAAGACCGGCCTGTCCAAGCCGCTCCTCGTGACCCATGCTGGCGATGGCAGCGGGCGGCTGTTCGTCGTCGAGCAGACCGGCAAGGTCAGGATCATCACACCCGGCGGAACGCTGCTCCCGACGCCGTTCATCGACGTCGGCTGGACGGTCTCGACCGGCACCGAGCAGGGCCTGCTCGGCCTGGCATTCCACCCGCACTTCGAGGCGAACGGCTACTTCTTCCTCAACTTCACGGACAAGAGCGGGACCACGATCATCAACCGCTACACGGCATCGCCGAGCGCGAACACGGCCAGCGTCACGACAGCGGTCCGGATTCTCACGATCAGCCAGCCATACTCGAATCACAACGGCGGACACCTCGCGTTCGGCCCTGACGGGTACCTCTACATCGGGATGGGCGACGGCGGCAGCGGCGGCGATCCCGGCAACCGCGCCCAGAACGTCAATACGTTGCTCGGCAAGATGCTCCGCATCGACGTCGACCACTGGGCCACGGGAAAGCACTACAGCTCGCCCGCCACGAATCCGTATGTCGGTCGGTCCGGGCTCGACGAGATCTGGTCGAGCGGCCTTCGCAATCCGTGGCGCTGGTCCTTCGATCGTCTGTCGAACCGCCTCTGGATCGGCGACGTCGGCCAAAGCCGCTACGAGGAGATCGATCGCTCGACGGTCAGCGGGTCGACGGCGACCGGGCGCGGCTCGAACTACGGCTGGCGGCAGCTCGAAGGCCGAGTCTGCTACGACCCACCGACGGGCTGCACGACCGCCGGCATGCAGATGCCGCTCGTTGCCTACAGCCACGACGCCAGCGACGTCGAGAACTGCTCGGTCACCGGCGGCTACGTCTATCGCGGGACGAAGTATCCGGTCCTTGTCGGGGGCTATCTCTACGGTGACTTCTGCTCCGGCCGGATCTGGGCGGTCAGTGCCGGCGCGTCGACGCCGGCGTCGGGGCGGATCCTCCGCGGCTCCGACTGGTCACCGAGGCTCCAGATCAGCTCGTTCGGGGAAGACGAGGCCGGCGAGTTGTATGTCTGCGATCTCGCCGGGCAGATCTACCGGATCAGCGCGACGGCCCGCTAGCAGTTCGCACTGGCGCCGTGGCTGGCGGCGAGCCGCTCAATCCTCGGCGCGGAAGTCCCGCCAGGCCGCCTCGACGAGCGTCGGATCCGCAAACAGCTCGTACGCGGTCTGGGCAACCAGGGTCGCCGCGAGCAGCGTCGTCTCGTCGGCGGCCGGCGTCGCCGCCGCGTCCCGGAAGAGGATCGAGTGGCCCGGCGTCCCTTGCGGCGCGATCGAAAGCTCGGGATGGATCGTCGGGCAGACCCAACTGACGTTGCCCATGTCCGTGCTCCCCGAGTTCGGATCGGGTCCCTGGTCCTCGATCCCGTATGCCGCCGCGTTGGCGACCCAGCGCGCCTCGAGCGTTGCGTTCGGCTTCATCGTCGTTGCCCCGCCCGAGAACGTCAGTTCGACCGTCGTGTCGGTCGCCATGGCGGCGGCCTCGGCGAGGGATCGGAAGCGGGTCTTGATCTCCTCGTAGTACGGCTGGTCCGGGCTGCGCAGCATGAACCACGCCCTCGTCCGATCGGGAATGATGTTGGCCGCGGTCCCGCCCTCCTGGATGATCCCGTGAACGCGCGCGTCGGTGCGCAGTTGCTGGCGCCACAGCCCGACCGAGCTGAACAGGAGGATCATCGCGTCGAGGGCGTTCCTGCCCTTCCACGGATCGGCTGCGGCGTGCGCCTGGAGGCCGTGGAAGACGACCTCGACGTCCTCGGATGCCAGCGGGAAGGACTCGACATGGTTCCGATCGCAGGGGTGGAAGAGGAGGGCAGCGTCGATCCCTTCGAACAGCCCGTCCTCGATCATGATCCGCTTTCCGCTGCCACGCTCCTCCGCCGGCGTGCCGAGGAACACGATCTCGCCGGGGAGCATGTCCGCGATCGCGGCGAGCGCGATCGCCGCCCCGACCCCCGAGGCCGCCATCGTGTTGTGACCGCAGCCGTGGCCGAGGCCCGGCAAGGCGTCGTACTCGGCCAGGATGCCGATCCGCGGACCCGTGTCGCCGCGTCCGCCGCGGCGGATGGCCCGGACCGCAGTGGCGAGACGGCCGGCCGGACGCTCGACCACGTAGCCGTGACGGCCGAGCGCCTCGGCCACCCAGGCCGAGGCCTGCTCCTCCTCGAAGGCGACCTCGGGGTGGGCGTGGATCCGATGGGACAGGTCGAGGATCTCGTCGCGAGCCGCGTCGACGGCCGCCGCGATGCGGCGCTTCGTTGCGGCCTCCGGATCGGCAGGTGCGATGTCGGCGAGCGAACGGACCACCGGAACCTCCTGGCAGGGCGGGGGCTGTGCGACGCCGGGCCCTGGTCCGATCAGCGCTCGACGGACAGGATCGTTTCGGCGACGAGGACCATGAGCAGGATGAACAGGGCGATCGGCGGTTGGAAGACTTGTTGCAGCCGGAGGATCACGAACAGCGCAGCGACGACGGCAACCCAACCACCTCGCCGGATCGCTCGCGTCCAGTCGCCACGATAGGCGATCCGCCGATGCCGGCCGAAGATCGCAAGCCAGAACAGGGGAATCACCATCAGGCCGAGGGCCAGGCCGATCAACAGGGCCCCGATGTACCCCGCTCCCGGATCGATCCGAGGATCGCGGGTCGTCACGACGAGGGCGACGAGAACCCAGACGACGCCGGCCGCCGCGAAAAATCCGAGGTTGGCCAGGCGGTCGCGCGCTTCCATCAGGAGGGAGTCTATGGCCTCCCCCACCCCGTGCGGATTGCGATCGAGCCGGTCCAGTCGCACCCCGTGTTCGTCTCGCAGGACGCCGGCTGCCATCAGCCTGGCACCCGCTCGGGGTCCGGTCGGACGGCCGCGATGAGGTCGGCGATGAGGATCGGCTTGTCGAGGACGGCGGCGACGATCTCCGCGCGCTCGCGAGCGGCGGCGGCACGGCCGGCGTCACCGGTCATCATCACGATCCGGATCCCCGGCCGGAGGGCATGGATCCGGGCGGCGAGCTCGACGCCGCCCATCGCGGGCATCTCGATGTCCGTGAGAAGCACCGTCGGGCGGACCTCGCCGTCGGCCACGATCCGGAGCGCCCGACGGCCGTCCTCCGCGACGACGACGTCGATCCCGGACCGCTCGAGGGCGCGCGCGATCCACGTCCGGATCGTCGGCTCGTCGTCGACGACGAGCACGGTGACGCGGGCTGATCGCGCGTCATCCGCGCGGGGCACAGGCCCCCGCGGCTCGCCGCCCGCCATCGGCGATCTCGACCTCCGTGCCCCGAGATGGGGTCGTCGTTACCCCCGCCGGTCTGGCGAGCCGGTGCATCCTCGCACCGCTGCATGACCCCGCCAATGAGGCGAATGCCCTATGGCCCGGTCGTGTTGCCCAGTCGCGACTCCAGCTCTCCGAGCGCGGTGAGCTCCAGGTCCGGGACAACGCTCGCGTCGCGCTCGCTCGTCGGGAGCGGCGTGTCCGGCGGTCGCTCCGCCAGCCAGGCCGTCCGCCAGCCCGCAACCGAGGCACCGACGACATCCGCCGCCCAGTCGTCGCCGACGTGCAGGATCTCGGCCGGCTCCACGTTGCCCAGCTCGCGCCGGGCGGCGGCGAAGATCGCGGGATGCGGCTTGATCGTCCCCACCCGTTGACTGACGACGATCGCCGCGAGGAACGGCAGCCAGCCGTTCGCCTCGGCGTACCGGTCGATCGTGGCGGCCAGCGGCCAGTTCGAGAGGATCGCGAGCGTCCGTTCCGCGGCCAGCCGCTCGAGCATCGCGCCGACCCCGGGCGTCGCGGGCAGGGCGTCGACGAAGGCTCGGCTGTAGACGTCGATGGCCCAGTCGACCTCGCCCGGATCCGCCAGCCGGCCTGCCGCGGCCTGGTCCCAGCGCTGATCGGTCGGGGGCGGCGGCATGCCGCGCAGCCGGGCGAAGATCCGGACCAGTCGCTCGGCCAGGTCGACCTCGCGGAACTGGGGAACCTCCTCGCGGAACTGGCGTTCGCGCTCCTCCGCCCAGGCCGCCAGGAACGCGGTCCGATCGATCCCTGCGATCCGATCGGAGACCGCATCCGCGGTCACCTCGACGACCCGCCCGAGCGCGGCTCGGCCGACGGGCACCAGCGTGTTGCCGAAGTCGAAGGTGATCGCCCGGATGCCCTCGAGGCGGGCGGTCACGGCGCGACGCTGGACGGGCAGATCGCCCGGAACGGGCAGTAGCTGCAGGTCGTCCGGTCCGGCTTCGGCGTGTAGTCGCGGGCCCGGATCCCGGCCGCCGCGGTGGCGATCCGCTCGCGACCCCGGGCCAGGCGGCGTGGATCCACCTCCGCCCGGCCGATGATCCCGGTGTCGAGGAAGTGCAGCTGGACGACGTCCGGGAGTCGACCGGTCACGGCCTCGTAGGCCATCGCGTAGATCTGGAGCTGGAGCGAATCGCGGGCTCGCTGACGGGCCTTCGCCGGCTCGCGGACGTCGCTCGTCTTGTAGTCGGTGATCGTCACCCGCTCGCGTCCGGTCAGCTCGAACGTCGGCGCGACCACGTCGGCGTGGGGTGGCGGTGCGTCCCCGAGCGGGGCCGCGGTTTCCGTTCCGGCGACAGGATCGGCCGGTTCGATGTCCACGCGGTCCCAGCGGCCGCGAACGCGATCGCCACCCAGCGAGAAGGTGAACTCCCGTTCGACGAAGGCAGGGATCACCGCGCCGGGCTCGAGCTGCGCGGCGCGGAACCGGCGCAGGGTCTCGCGGCCGGTCGCAAGCCGGGCGTCCTCGTGGTCGCGCGAGAGGAAGCCCTCGTTCGTCCAGGCGGCGTCGAACGAGGCGAGCAGCTCCACCTCGCTCATCACCTCGCCTCGGGCATGACGGCGGTGGAACTCCTGGACCACCTTGTGCAGGGCCGAGCCGTAGATCATCGCGTGGTGGGGCGGCACGGGCACCCGGACGACGTGGCCGAGCTTGTACTTCAGGGGGCAGCTCAGGTAGGCGTCGATCGCCGAGAACGAGAGCGTGAGCGGCTCCTCGATCGGGACCCGACCGGCAGATGCCGGTTCGAGCGGCGCCGGGCGTGTCGCGGCCGCTTCGATCCGATCGAGCGACGACGCCGCCCGGACCGCCGGATCCACGCTGGCCGGCGGCAGATCGAGGGCCTCCACCACGAACGGCGAAGGGCGCCGGAGACCCGCCCCGCCGTAGTCCACGGCATACGACAGGACGAGCTCGTCGCGGGCCCGGGTCATCGCCACGTAGAACAGGCGACGCTCCTCGCGGAGCTGGACGTCGTCATCCCCGACCAGCTCGTCGACGAGGGCGGCCGGCAGGGCCAGCGGATCCCGCCGGTTCGGGGTCGGGAAGCGGCCGGCGACGAGGCCCGGGAGGTACACGATCGGGAACTCCAGGCCCTTTGCCTTGTGGACGGTCAGGACCGCGACCGCGTCGGCATCGGGGTCGAGGTCTGCGGTCGCCGGGTCGTCGCCGGCCTCGATCAACGTCTGGAGATGACGGGCCACGAAGGTGGCCCGGTCATCCGCGAGGAGGCTCGACTGGGCGCGGATGATGTCGAAGAAGCGGGCGATGTTGCGGAGAGCCTCCTCTGCCCCGATCGCGTCCAGGGCCGCCAGCCGGCCGAGCGTTCCGGTCTGCCGCAGGAACGCGTACAGGACCTCGCCGGCAGGACGTTCGTGGGCCAGCGTGCTGAGGGATCGGAGATCGGCCACGAGTCGGCTGACGCCGGCACGACTCGCCGCCGCGATCCTGAGGATCCCGGGCTGACGCTCGAGCTCCTCGAGGACGTCCCACAGCGTCCGGTTCCGGCGCCGGGCGCTGGTCACGATGGCGGTCAGGTCCTCGCCCCCGAGGAAGTACGGCTCGCCTGTCGCCAGGGCGTAGACGTCGGTCGACGATCCGAGATCCGCCACGGCCCGGAGGAAGGCGAGGAGACGGCGGACCTCAGGCCGCGAGTACAGGCCGGACGTCCCGGAGAACCGCCACGGGATCCCGGCCGCCTCGATGCTGCGGAGGATCGGATCGGCGTGGCCGTTGGCCCGGACGAGGATCGCAACGTCCCGTGGCCGTGCACCGGCCGCGACCCGGCCGGCGATCTCCTCGGCGATGCGGTCGGCTTCCTCGCCGGCCGTCGGATACGCCTCCAGCCGGACCGTCCGGCCCGCGGGATCCGTCGCGCGCTCGGCGACGAGCCGCTTCGAGATGCCGGACTGGACCTCCAGACGATCCGGGTCGTTGAACTTGATCAGGCGGTCGGCGACCTCGAGGATCGCCGGCCGCGACCGGTAGTTGCGACGAAGGACGATCGTGCGTGCGCTTCGATACCGGTCGCGGAACCCGAGGATGTTGCTGATCGCGGCGCCCCGGAACCGATAGATCGACTGGTCGTCATCGCCGACGACCGTCAGGTTCCGATGCGGCTCGGCGACGATCGAGACCAGCTCCGACTGGGCCCGGTTCGTGTCCTGGAACTCGTCGACGAGGACGAACCGGAAACGGGCCTGGATCTCCGCCCGCGCAGCCGCCGACGTCCGGACGAGCTGGAGAGCCAACGCGACCTGGTCGCCGAAGTCGATGAACCCGCTCGCAGCGAGCAGCTCCTGGTAGCGCGTGTAGGCCGTCGCGAGCTCGACCTGTCGGCGCGCCCCCTCCGCGAGCGCCGCATCCGCCGGATCCGCTTCGGCCCGCTCCGTCAGCGCCCGGGCGTGGGCGAGGTAGGCCGCGGGCGAGACGTCCTCGTCCTTGCAGCGGCTGAAGAGGCCGGCAAGCGAGCCGAGGAAGCGGGTCGGGTCGCCGAGCGGGCGGTATTCGTCGAGATCGAAGGAGAACAGCTGTTCCCGCAGAAAGATCACGACCTCCGCCCGCGTCAGCACCCGGACGTCGCTCGGCAGCCCGAGCTCCAGGGCGTACTCCCGGATCAGGCGGTCCCCGAACGCGTGGAACGTCCCGATCATCGTGTCCGTGTAGCCGTATGGCACGAGCTGGTCGACCCGGACCTGCATCTCCGCCGCTGCCTTCTCCGTGAAGGTCAGGCCGAGGATCTCCGACGGCCGCGCCCGGCGGGTCGCGATCAGCCAGGCGATGCGGCGAGTGATCACCTGGGTCTTGCCGGTTCCGGCGCCGGCCACCACCAGGAGCGGTCCGTCGCCGTGGGTCACCGCCCGCAACTGCTCCGGGTTCAGGCCGCCGAGGAGGGCGTCCAGGCCGGCAGGTGGATCGCCATCGGGGCCCACCGGCCCGTCGGAGACGAAACCATCCCAGACCGGGATCTGCTCGAGCGGAACGGGTTCACGACGGGTCCGCGAGCGACTCATCGAGTCACCGACGGCGATGCGATCAGGGGCCATGTCCCGATCATCGTCCGGCCCCGTGACACCTAGCCTGTCAGACCGTGCCGGAGGCCCGATCGCCGGGTCGCGAGCCGGCCGCCGACCCGGTTGCCGGGGACGCAACGGCTAGCCGGAGCGCCTCGGTTTCCTCGGCCGACAGGGCCCCGTCCGAGCGGCCGCCGGCGATCGCCTTCGCGTAGACGCGCGTCCCGGTCCGCGAGTGGAGGCTGCTCAGGACGAAGCCGTTGCCGGCTGCATCGGTCAGGGCGAGGGCGAAGCTCTGGTTACCACCGGTGTCCTCGAACGGGTTGAACCGGACGAGACCGACACGCTGGATCGACCGCCGGCCGATCGCCTCGAGGACGGCGGAGCGCGCCGACAGCTCGTCGAGCTCGCGGGCGACCGCGTAGACCTTGTCGACCTGGGCTTCGAGGACGCCGTCAAGGCCCGTTCCCTGCGCGCCGCGGGTCAGCCCATCGAGCCGTCGCCGCAGGCGACGGACCTGCCGCGCATGGATGACGGCCAGCAGAAGCAGGACGAGGACGGCGACGCCGAGGCCGAGGACGACCGCGCCGAGAACCGGCTCGACGAGGGCGTTCAGGTCGATCGGTCGATCCTCCGAGGGTCGATTTGAGGGGCGGACGGGACACCCTGGCGGGCGGCCCGAGTCTAGCAGGTGACCCTTACCGCCCGATCTACCGCCCGTGGCCGCCGATGCTATCCTCCGCCCGACCCCAACGAACCCGATCGGAGCCCCTGCCACTCATGGCCAAGCGTTCACGCATCGCCGCCCGACCCGGCCAGCGACGCCCACTCCAGCGCCCGGCGAGCCGACCCGAAAGCAGCCCGGCGCGCCCGGCCGGCTCGGTCACCGCCCAGGAGGAGGCGCGCGCCGCGGAGCTCGAGGCCGCGATCCTGGCCGAGGAAAAGGCCGCCGAGCAGGCCCGCAAGTCGCGCGACCGGCTCGCCCGCCAGCCGATCGACGCGACGCCGCGCGCAAGCTACGGGTCCGTGCCCCTCGCGGTCCGCGCCGCCGAGGAGTACGCCTACGTCCGCCGCGACATCCGCCGGATCACGATCGTCGGCGGATCGCTGCTCCTGGTCCTCGCCGTCCTCGAGGTCCTCGTGAACGGGATGCACCTCTTCACGCTCTGACGTCCGTCGCGGCCCGGACCGACCCGGGCGCCACCCGCGTACCATCGGCCTCGTGCCGAGCCGACGCCCACCCGCCGCCCGCTCCGGCGGCGCCCGACCCGAGGCGCTCTTCCAGCCGCCGCCCGAGCGCCAGCCCCTCGCCGCCCGGATGCGCCCGCGCGACCTGAGCGAGTTCGTCGGCCAGGAGCACCTCGTCGGCGAGCGCGGACCGCTCCGCCGGAGCGTCGCCCGCGGGCATCTCTCCTCGACCCTGTTGTGGGGCCCGCCCGGAACCGGCAAGACGAGCCTCGCCCGCCTCCTCGCCCAGGAGATCGGGGCCGACTTCGTGACGATGTCGGCCGTGATGAGCGGCGTCGCCGACGTCCGCGCCACGATCGCGGCGGCCCAGGACCGCCTCGCCCTCAACCAGAAGCGGACCGTCTTCTTCCTCGACGAGATCCATCGGTTCAACAAGGCCCAGCAGGATGCGCTGCTGCCACACGTCGAGGACGGGACGATCACCCTGATCGGCGCGACGACGGAGAACCCCTACTTCGAGGTGAACTCCGCGCTCCTGTCGCGGATGCGCGTCTGGCGGCTCGAGACACTGGCCGACGAGGACGTGGCAACCGTCGTCCGGCGGGCGCTCGCCGACGCCGAGCGGGGTCTGGCCGGAGATCTGGGTCCGACTGGCGGTGTCGCCCTCGCCGACGAGGCCTTCGAACATCTGATCTCGCTCGCCGGCGGCGATGCCCGAACGGCGATGAACGTCCTGGAGGGGGCCGTGGCGCTCGCCGAGTCCGAGGACATCCGCGATCCGAAGGGACACGTGTCGCCGCGGCTCGAGGACGTCGAGCAGGCGGCCCAGCAACGGGTGCTCGCGTACGACCGAGCGGGCGACGGCCACTACGACACGGTCTCGGCCTTCATCAAGAGCCTTCGCGGCAACGACCCGGACGGGGCGCTGTACTGGCTCGCTTCGATGATCGCCGCGGGTGAGGACCCGCGGTTCATCGCCCGGCGCCTGATCATCAGCGCGTCGGAGGACGTCGGGAATGCCGACCCGCGCGCGCTCCAGGTCGCGGTCGCCGCGGCCCAGGCGCTCGACCATGTCGGGCTGCCCGAGGCCCAGTACGCCCTCGCCCAGGCGACGACATTCATCGCGACCGCGCCGAAGTCGAACCGGTCGGGACTCGCCTACTTCGCCGCGGCGGGCGACGTCGAGAGCCGGGGCTCCTTGCCCGTGCCGCTCCATCTGCGCACCGCCGGCGACCGTCGCATGAAGCACCACGGGATCGGCGTCGGCTATCGCTACCCGCAGGAGTTCGAAGGCGCCGACGTCGACCAGCAGTACCTGCCCGACGAGCTCGCCGAGCGTCGCTACTACCTGCCGACGGACCAGGGGTACGAGGCGACGATCGCCGGCCGCCAGACCGCGCGGCAGGAGGCGAGGGCTGCGGCCAAGGAGGCCGGCCGGACGCCGCGCAACCCGAACCCGACGCCGGAGATCGCCAAGGGCGGCGACCTGCTGCGGACCCGGGAGGCGAGCCGCAAGAAGCTGGCCGAGACGGAAAAGCGCGACGCGAGCGACTAGTTCGTCGCCTCGTCCGCTACGATCAGTTGATCAGATGATGGACGAGACACTCACTGGGCTCGGCATGCCCGTGCCGGATTCCGCGCTCGCACGGCGAGCCCGCGAGCTCATCGCGGACGTTGCGGCACCGTTCCTCGTGAACCACTCGGTCCGGTGTTATGCCTGGGCTGTCGAGCTCGCACGACACGACCGGCTCCAGTTCGATCCCGAGATCCTCTACGTGTCCGCGATGCTCCACGACGTTGGCCTCGTTCCTGAGTACGACCTCGGCGGCTGCTACGAGGTCGATGGCGCGATCGCGGCGCAGCGGCTCGCGGGCGAGGCCGGGGAACCGGAGGCGCGTGCTCGGGCGATCTACGACGTGATCGCGCTGCACGATGACGACACCCTGCCGCCCGATGCCGCGTCCGAGATCGTGCTGCTCTGGGACTCGGCCGGCACCGACGTTACCGGCCACCGCTTCGCCGACGTTCGACCGGCGATCATCCCCGGATTGCTTGCCGCGTATCCCCGGGTCGATTTCAAACGGGAGTTCACCGCGCTCGTCGTCGACCAGGCGTCGCGCAAGCCGACCTGCCCGGCCGCGGAGATGATCGCCACGGGCATCCTCGAGGAGATCGCGGGGGCGCCGTTCGATAGCTAGGGCCGCGCGCAACCGCGAACACAAACGAAGGGGAGGATCATGAGTGACTACGCCGTCGTGAACCCGGCCACGGGCGAGACCGTGGCCCGCTACGACACCTTCACCGATGCCCAGGTCGAGCAGGCGCTCGCTGCGGCCGCGGCCGGATTCGAGACCTGGCGAACGGTGCCGGTCGCCGAGCGGGCGGCCATGGTCCGCCGCGCCGCCGAGCTCCATCGGGAACGTCGGAAGGAACTGGCCGCGATCATCACGCGGGAGATGGGCAAGCCCTTCGGAGCTGCGATCGGCGAGGTCGACTTCTCGGCGGACATCACCGAGTACTACGCGGATCAGGCGGACGTCATCACCGGCGATCAGCCACTGACCATCCTTGGCGAGGGCACCGCGGTGATCCGGCGCAGCCCGCTGGGCGTGCTCTTCGGGATCATGCCCTGGAACTTCCCCTACTACCAGGTGGCGCGCTTCGCCGCGCCGAACCTCGTGCTGGGGAACGTGATCGTCCTCAAGCACGCGTCGCAGTGCCCTGAGTCGGCCGCGGCCATCGAGGCGATCTACCGCGATGCCGGGCTGCCCGAGGGCGCTTACATCAACGTCTACGTCAGCGCCGAGCAGGCCGCGACGATGGTCGCCGACCCCCGGATCCAGGGCGTCTCGGTGACCGGCTCGGAGCGGGCCGGGGCGGCGGTCGCCGAGGTAGCCGGGCGGCACCTCAAGAAGGTGGCCCTCGAGCTCGGCGGCTCGGATCCGTTCATCGTGCTGGCGACGGATGACCTCGACACGGTCGTTGCCGACGCGACGGCGGCACGGCTGGACAACACCGGCCAGTCGTGCAATGCCGCGAAGCGATTCATCGTGGTCGACGGGTTGTACGACGAGTTCCTGACGAAGTTCACCGCGGCGATGGCCGCGTCGCCGGTTGGTGACCCGATGGCCAGGGACACGGTGCTCGGGCCGCTCTCGTCCGTGGAAGCGGCCACGCGGTTGCAGGGCCAGGTCGATCGGGCGGTGGCGCAGGGCGCGACCGTCGCCACCGGCGGCGGCTCCCGCGACGGGGCGTTCTATCCGGCAACCGTCCTCACCGGCGTGACACCGGCAATGGACGCCTATCGGGAGGAGTTCTTCGGGCCGGTTGGCGTCGTCTATCGCGTGGCCGACGAGGACGCGGCGGTCAAGCTCGCCAATGACACCAGCTTCGGGCTGGGTTCGTACGTGTACAGCAACGATGCGGAGCAGGCGGCGCGCGTCGCCGACCGAATCGATGCGGGGATGGTCTACGTCAACATCGTGGGCGCCGACAGTCCCGAGCTGCCGTTCGGTGGCGTCAAGCGGAGCGGGACGGCCCGTGAGCTCGGTCTGCTGGCGGCCGATGAGTTTGTGAACAAGAAGCTCATCCGTACCGCCGGCTAGAGCCGACTAGTTCGTCGCCTCGTCGGCCGACTCCGGCATCTCGCGGATCTGCCGGATCGGCGAGAGGGCGACC
>DASUPH010000004.1:0-2430 GCA_036276275.1 Candidatus Limnocylindrales bacterium | reverse complement strand
GTGTCCGGCATGGGGCGATTCCTCCGGTGTAGGATGTCGGCGACGATACCGGTACCGTTTGCAGCCCGATGCCCGAACTGTACCACGCGGCTCGGAGCAGGCGTCACGCCGGGAGGGACCGAACCTGAGCCTCGCGGCCCTCCTCGCGGTCCTGGCGGCCCTCGCGAACGCGGCCCAGGCGGTGATCAGCAAGGGGCTCACGAACCGCCTTCCGGCACGTCAGCTCATCGGCGTCCTGTACGTCTGCAACGCCATCATCCTCCTGCCGCTCGCGCCGTTCGTGACGTGGCGCTGGAGTCCGACCATCGTCGGCCTGCACCTGGTCTCGGTCGGCCTGATGGCGGTCACGGCCATCGCGATCTGGGACATGCTTGACGCCGGCGCGGCATCTGCGACGACCACCGCCTCGGCCCTCAGCCCGATCCCCGCGGCGCTCGGGACGGCGCTGCTGATCCCCGGCACCCTTCGCCCGCTCCAGGTAGCGGCTGCCCTCCTCGTGACGCTCGCCGTCCTCGCCGCGCTCAACGACGCCTTTGCGCCGCTCGGGCGGCGGGGCACCTGGCTGCGAGTCCTGGGTGCCGCCGCAGGCAACGGTCTTCTGACGGTCGTGACCCGCCTGATCGGCGACCAGGGAGTCGGGCTCGTCGAAACCTACGTCGTCCGGACGGCACTCGCGGCCGTACTCTTCCTCGTGCTGTTTCCGCCCCGCGACATCCCCTGGACCGCCGCGCCGCGCCTCTTCGGTCGTGGCCTGGTCGTGACGTCCTACTTCGTGCTCGTGATCCTGGCTGCTCAGCGGGGGAGTCCGGTCGTGGTCCAGACGTGCCTGGCGGCGACGCCGCTCCTCGTCCTGGCCTGGGAGTCGTGGCGCGTTGGCCGCCGACCACAGGCGAGGATCCTCCTGGCCACCATCGTCGTTGTGGCCGGGGTCGGCCTGAGCCTGATCCTGTGATGGCGACCAGGTCGACCGCCGCGACCTTCGGCCGCTGCTAGGATGCTCAGACTGGAATCGTCACCAGTCGCCTGGAGGAGGCCCGATGGAACGCATCCTCATGTACATCCGCATCTTCCCGGGGACGGAGGCGGCATACGACAAGCGGCACGCCGAGATCTGGCCCGAGCTCGTTGCCGAGATCCAGGAGTCCGGGATCCGCAACTTCACAGGCTTTCGCCGGGGCACGGACGTCTGGTACTACGGCGAGTGTCATCCCGATGTGGCGACGGCCTTCGGCATCCACGGGCCGAAGCCGGCCAACCAGCGCTGGAACCACTATTTCCGGGACGTCATCGCAGAGATCGCGGACGACGAGGGGAATATCCTGCGGTACGGGGAGATCTTCCATGCCGATGGTCCCGCCCTGGCGGGCCCCATGACACGGGGCTGCTTCAGCCTCGTCATCGACATCGAGCGGGCAGCCGACTATGACGCTCTCCATGCCAACCCGTGGCCGGACATGCTGGAGGCGATCGTGGACTCCGGGTTCCGGAACTACGGCGGCTTTCGTCGGGGTCCGCACGTCGTCTACTACGGGGAGTTCTACCCTGACATGGCGACCGTCTTCGGCCGGATAGGCGCGACCGACGTGAACCGGCGCTGGGGCGAGGCGTTCGACGGGATCATCACCACGATCACCGATCCCGAGGGCAATCTCATCGTCGCAAACGAGGTCTACCACAACGATTGACGAACCCGTTTGACGCGTCGCGGTAATGGCCGGCCGGTCCTCCCAGGTCCGAACATGACGTCGACCGCCGCCGGCCCACGCCGGCCGCGGATCGCCGTCATCCACCCGTACTGGACGCTCTGGGAGCACACCGCGGGTCCGACCTTCCGAGCCGATCGCCTGGCCCTCGCCCACCGGATGGCGGCGTCTCTGGACGACGCGTTCGACGCCATCGGGGTCGGCGACTTCGCGTCGCCGGAAGAGGCCGCTGCCCTGGCCCCGGGGTACGCGGCTGCGGGCGTCGAAGCCGTGCTGATCCTGCAGACGATGGCCGTGCCGTCGGCCTACACCCTCGCCCTCCTCGATGCCCTGCCCGGCGTGGCGGTCGTCATCTGGGCCTATCACGAGACCGGCCTGGTCGAGGGCGGCTTCGACCACGGTGGGATCACGACCCAGGGTGCGACGGTCGGTGCGCCGATGCTCTCCAACATCCTGGGACGACAGGGCCGCCCGTTCGACCTCGTGCTGGGGCGCGGCTCGGACCCCATGACCGTCGACCGCGTCCGGCGTGCCCTCCGCCTCGCCGCGACCGCCCGGCGGATCGCCGCGGCTCGGATCGGCCGCGTCGGCAGCCCGATTCCGGGCTACCTTCACGTCGACCTCGACGAGGACGAGCTGCGGGCGTCGACGGGCATCGAGATCGTCCGGATCGACCCCGATGAGCTCGTCGAGCGCTACGTCGCAGTCGAGGACGAGCGGGTGCGGG
>DASUPH010000003.1:0-15743 GCA_036276275.1 Candidatus Limnocylindrales bacterium | reverse complement strand
CGACGATCTCGCGCCAGTCGGTGTCCTCCGGGCGGGCCGCCTCGTCGTGGACGGCCGCGATCGCCGCCTGCAGCTGGTAGGGCCCGATCCGGGCCCGCGGGAGGGTCGCGCTGATCAGGGCCACGCCCTCCCGGATCGCGTCGCGGTTCCAGAGGTCGCGCTCCTGTTCGGCGAGGGGCACCAGACCGCCGTCGAAGCGGGTCCGTGCCGGGCGGCGGGCGTCGGTCAGGAGCATCAGCGCGAGGAGCCCGGTCACCTCGCCCTCGTCCGGCAGCAGCCGATGGAGGTCGCCGCCGATCCGGATCGCCTCGGCCGTGAGCTCCGCGCGCTGGAGGTCCGGCCCGGAGCTCGTCGTGTAGCCCTCGTTGAAGATGAGGTACAGGACGTGGAGGACGACCCGGAGCCGTTCGGCTCGCTCTGGCTCGGGCGGCAAGTCGAACCTCGCACCGGCCGATTTGATCGTCTGCTTGGCTCGGCTGATCCGTTGGGCCATCGTCGCCTCGGGGACGAAGAACGCCTGGGCGATCTGGCCGGTCGTCAGCCCACCCACGGCACGCAGGGTCAGGGCGACCTGCGACGCCGGGGAGAGGGCGGGATGAGAGCACATGAAGAGCAGCGTCAGCGTGTCGTCCTCGTCGGAGGGCAGGTCCGCGTCCGGTGGAGGAGCCACCAGCTCGAGCGGCGGAAGGAGCGCCGCGGTGGCTGTCTCGCGCCGCGCCCGGGCGAGGTCGCTCCGGAGCTGATCGGTGAGGCGGCGCGAGGCGACCGTGATCAGCCAGCCACGCGGGCTCTCCGGCACGCCCTCGACCGGCCACTGGGTCGCGGCCGAGAGGAGCGCTTCCTGGAGGGCGTCCTCCGCGCCGTCGAAGTTACCGTAGCGGCGGGTGAGCGCGGCGAGGACCTGCGGCGCGAGCTCGCGCAGCAGGCCCTCCACGACCGGCGCTGTCGTCACATCTCCATGCCGGACAGGTCCATCAAGCCGCGGACCTCGACCGTGTCGTACTCCGCGACGGGCGCCGCGATCTCGAGCGCCCGGTCGAGGCTCTCGACGTCGATCGCCCAGACCCCCGCAAGGAACTCCTTGGCCTCCCCGAACGGCCCGTCCGTCACGACCGGCACACCGCCCCGGGCCCGGATCGTCTTCGTCGCCAGCGGGTCGGTGAGGCCGTCGACGCGAAGAAGCTCGCCGCTCGCGTTCAGCTCCTTGATCAGCTTGAAGTGGACGCCGAGAGCGCGATCGCGCTCGGCGGCCGGCAGCTCCTCCCACGTCGTCGGGTTGCTGTAGATGAGCACGACGTATTTCACGACTCACTCCCTGGTGGTTGGGGTCCCAGGATGGGCACCCTTCATCGGAGACGTCGGAGCTGCGCGCCCGGTCTCGACATGCTACGGCCGGCCGATCTCGGGAAATCCGCTGCCGGACGATGTCGAGAAACGTGACATCGGTTCCGATCACCCAATGAACGGCGGGCTGAGCGATGATTCAACCGCCCCCACCGCCATCACCGACGGAGGACCGAGATGCGCTTCCACACGACGATCCTGCAGAGCGGCAAGACCGCGACCGGCATCCGGATTCCCGACGAGATCGTCGAGAGCCTCGGCGCGGGCAAGCGTCCGCCGATCCAGGTGACGATCAACGGCTACACGTACCGGAGCACCGTGGCCGTGATGGGTGGCGACTACATGGTCGGGGTCAACGCGGACAACCGGGCGGCGGCAGGCGTCGCCGGTGGCGACGAGGTGGATGTCGACATCGAGCTCGACACCGCACCGCGCGAGGTCACCGTTCCGCCCGACCTCCAGGCCGCCCTGGACGCCGAACCCGAGGCGCAGCGGACGTTCGACAAGCTGTCCAACAGCAACAAGGGGTGGCATACCCTGCAGGTCGAAGGCGCCAAGACCGACGAGACGCGCCAGCGCCGGATCGCGAGGTCGATCGACGCCTTGCGCGACGGCCGAATCCGCTGATTTGCGGAGCCGATGTCGAGAACGGCTCGGCGGCTCCGACCTTGTGCTGAGAGGCGCCCGATGTCGGCGCCGGAAGGAGAATTCCAGTGACTGACTCGACCTCGACCCTCAACCACGTGACGTCGAAGGACGGCACGAACATCGCGTTCGATCGGCTCGGCAATGGCCCCGCGGTGATCCTCGTCAGCGGCGGTTCCGTCGATCGCGGATCGAACGCCGGTGTCGCGGCCGGCCTCGCATCCGACTTCACTGCCTTCAACTACGACCGTCGCGGCCGCGGGCCCAGCGGCGACACCCTGCCATACGCCGTCGAGCGGGAGATCGAGGACATCGAGGCCGTCGTCGCCGCAGCGGGCGGGACCGCGTACCTCTATGGCTCCTCGTCGGGCGCCGTGCTCGCCCTCTACGCGGCGGAGCAGCTCCCGGGCAAGATCACGAAGCTCGCCCTTTGGGAGCCGCCGTTCATCCTCGACCCGGCGGCCCGGCCGCCGGCCGACCAGGTGGAGCAGTACAACACGATGCTGGCCGAGGGTCGCCGAGGGGACGCCGCGCAGTACTTCATGGAGAAGGTCGTGGGGATGCCGGCCGAGTTCGTCGCCGGCGCCCGAAGCCAACCGTGGTGGGCCGCGACCGAGGCCCTTGCCCACACCCTCCCCTACGACGCGACGATCATGGGTGACTACTCGCTGCCCGTCGATCGGGCGGCTGCGGTGACGATCCCGACACTCGTGCTCGACGGCGGGGCGAGCTTCGGCTTCATGGGCCCGACGGCCGACGCCCTCGCCAAGGCTCTGCCCCAGGGCCGGCGACGCACGCTCGCGGGCCAGGAGCACAACATCGATCCGAACGTCCTCACGCCGGCGTTGAAGGAGTTCTTCGCCAGCTGAAGCTCATCCGATCCTCCGGCGCCGGCGGTCGAGATCGACGGCCGGCGCCTCCGCGTGTCCGGTCAGGACTGCGCGATCAGCGTTCCCGACATGTCCGGATGGACGTCACAGCGGAAGCGATAGGTGCCGGCTGCGAGCGACGAGACCTGGTACGTCCGGGCGGACGTCCCGCTGAACGTCTCGCCGACGAACAGCGCGACGTCGGAGCCCACCGGATAGATCGCGACGTTGTGGGGGGAGAGCTCCCGATTCTCGAACAGAAGCGGGAACGCCCGACCGGCCGGCACGTCGAGCTCGCGGCGATCGAACGCCAGCCCGCTCGCCGTGATGACGGCGCCACCGGCCGGCGCCGACGGCGCTGGCCCGCCTGCGTTGCCGCTCGCGCAACCCGTCGCGATCGCAGCGGCCGCGACGAGCCCGATGACGATCCGGGCGCGTCGGGTCATCGCGCACCACCGAGCACGTCGCCCACGACCCGGCGTGCTCGCCGGGCGATGACGAGCGGACCGCCGTCGACGCGCCAGAGCTCGAGCGAAACGGCCGCGATGAGCGCCAGCTCGATCGTCTTGTCGAGATAGGCGAGCGAGAATCGCACGCCGAACAGCAGCCAGCCGGCGATCGTCGTGGCGGTGAAGGCGATCGTGGCCAGGCGAACGAGGACGCGGACGCGCCCGATCGGCCCCGGCAGGACCATCAGGATCGCGAGACCGGCATAGCCGACCGCGTTCAACGTGAAGAGCAGCCCGCCGAGCACGAGGTGGATCGCGGCCGTCGCGAGGGCGAGCGTCACGATCAGGGCCCGGACGAGATCCGTGACCAGCCGGGAATGGGGGTGGACGGACCGGGTCAGCGTCGCCATCTCGATCTCCTGTCTGCGTCCTGTTACTTGCTACCTGTGGCTAGCACGTAGTTTCAGACACAAACAGGCTACTGTCAAGTAGCAAGTCGAAAGGAAACGCATCGGTCGCCCGGGAAGGCCGCGTCAGGGAACGCGCGCGTGTCGGCCGCGTCGCGGGCCGGCGATCGACGCTCGAGGGTCAGAAGACCTCGGTGCGCTCCAATGACGAGAACTCGCGTGTCCGACGCCCGATCTCGTCGGGCGTCAGCGTGCCGCGCTGCAGGAGGAGCTGCTCGAACGCGTCGAGCCAGGACGCGTAGTACTCCTCGTCCGCGTGCTGGCCGATCTCGGCGACGAGCCGCTGGCGGAACTCGTCCCAGTCGTAGGCGCCCAGCTCGTGAAGGGCAACCGCCATCCCGAAGGCTCGACCCTGCCAAGGCGCCTCGAAGACGAGCTCGCCGTTCTTGCGGGGGAGGCCGTCCAGATCGGCCACCCGCCGATCGACCTCGCTCATCCCACACCCGCCGGAACGGTCGGCTTCGCGACACCGATCATCGTGTCGCGGGTCACGATCGATGCGAGCTGCTCGGCATCCCAGCCGTCCGTGCCCTCGGGTCGCTCTGGCAGGACCAGGTAGCGGATGTCGGCGCTCGAGTCCCAGACCCGGACGTCGAGGTCGTCCGGCAGCTCCAGCCCCATCTCGCGGAGGACCGCCCGCGGCTCGATGACCACCCTCGAGCGATAGGGAGCCGACTTGTACCAGGTCGGCGGAAGCCCGAGGACGGCCCACGGATAGCAGGAGCAGAGCGTGCAGACGATGACGTTGTGGACCGCCGGCGTGTTCTCGACGACCACGAGCTCCTCCACCTGGTGCTCGCTGATCCCGAGCTCGGTGAGGGCGTCCTTGGGAGCCGCTAGCAACCGCGCTTTGAAGTCCGGGTCCAGCCAGGCGCGGGCGACGGCCCGGGCGCCACGTAGCGGCCCGATGTCCTGCTCGAAGCTCGTGACCACCGCGTCGACCGCCTCCGATGTCAGGAGTCCCTTCTCCACGAGCAGCGACTCGAGAGCAAGGGTCCGCGCCTCGAGATCGCTCGGTGCGTGGGGATGGTGACCGTGGTCGTCGCTCATGTCGCGGACCCCTCGAGGTAGCTCTGCCAGAGATCGATGCTCACGGTCTGGCGCGGCTCGGCCGCGTCGCCCCACAGCTCGCGAGCCTCGAATCGGACCGTGTAGACGGGCTCCCGATCGAGGCTCCGGTGGTGGGCGTTGGTGTCGGGCAGCAGGAACGGCCCGTGCACGGACTCCACGACCCCGCGCTTGCCCCGCGCGTAGCGCGGCAGGCGCGTGTGGCCCGACGGGTTCAGGTTCCGGGTCACGACCCGGTCGCCCGGCACGAAGCTGGCCTCGACCTGCCGCTCGGGGAGCGCCTCGTCGCGCACCTCGGCGCGGGTCTCCCGCACCAGCGCCTCGATCGCGGCCAGCCAGCGTTGGTAGTAGCTGCTCGTGAGGTACTGGACCGGCGGCAGCCGCTCCTGGGCGTGGCGGAACTCGTCGAGGTTGTAGAGGCCGGCCGCCCGCGCGCCGCGGTTGATGCCGTAGACGCGGCCTTCCCATCGCTCGTGGAAGACCGGTTCGTCCTCCTCGACGACGATCTGCCCGTGGCCGTGGGTCCCGCCCATGTCGTGGACGCCGTTCACCGCCCGAGGATATCGCCTCCGGTCGGGCTCAGTGGATGAACTGGAAGCTTTCGACGACCGGCATCGCATCTGCGACGAGCGCCTTCCAGGTCGGCTGATCCGTCGCCTCGACATCGATGAGGAGCGTCCGGCCTCCGCCCAGATCGAGCAGGAACAGCCGCATCGAACCGTCGAGGCCGATGCCCCACCCGAACGAGGATGACGGGTCCGAGTTGATGAAGAGGGTGGCTGCCGGCTTTCCGTCCATCCAGGGACACGTGCTCTTCGATGCGCGGTTCATCGAGACATCGAGGGTGAACCCCTTCAGCCCGCCAATGGTCACCGACTTCGGCTTCGTGGTGCTCAGGCTCGGAAGTGAGGAAAGCCAGGTCGCGATCGCCCGGGGCGTGTGGCCGACGCCCGGTGCGCGAGCGTTCTCGCAACTTGCTGTCTGCGCGTTCGCAAGCACGTCCTGCCAGATGCGAATGGCTGCGGCCGGCACGGCGTCCGGTCCTTCAGGGGCGTCCTGCTTCGCCAGCGCGTAACCGTCACCGCCGTCCTCGAAGTTCTGCCAGCCGTCCGGGACGACATACGAGAACCGGCCGTAGTCGTACTGCCACGCCTGTGGTGGCACCCACGGATTGAAACCCGCCGATACGTGTCGGCCAGGGTCGAGATCACCGAGGCACCAGCCAGGAGGTGGGCAGTTGGCTCTCACCCAGTCCCCGGAGATGGCGGCGACCCGGGACGCACATGGATCGTCCGCTGCGTCGAGCATCAGCGCTCTCCCGGTCTCCGATAGCTCGAACGTGTACGTGCCGACGTCGCCCGAGCGGCAGCCGGCTGAATCCCCATCGAGTTCGAAGCGGAGGCTGTCCGGGCCATCCAGGGACGCGGCCGATTCAAGGATCGATCGCCCGGTGGCCTGTGCATAGACCCCCATCTCGCTGTGGGCGAGGTCCAGCCCCGACTGGACGGCCGGCGGCGTGAGACCGGGGATCGCCCGGGTTTCCCCGACCCAGAGGTAACGGAGGGTCGTCGGCAGGGCGACACGAGGCGAGGCCGTGGGCACGGAGATCGGCATCGATGGCGCGGTCGTCGGCATCGGCGACGCGGCTTGCACTGCAGGTGGCGAGGTCCTGGGCCCGGCCGTGCAACCCACGGCCACGAGAGCGCCGACCGCGATCAGGGTGCTGATCGCCCGAGTTCGCGTCACGGTGCCGTCCTCGGGTCGTAGATGAACGCATCGGGACCGATCGTCAGCAGCACCCGGCCGTCGAGCAGGACGGTGGCCGTGTCCTCTTCGTACATGAGTCCATCTGAGTCACCTGTCAATCGGAAACGATTCGGGCCGCTGCCCGCATACACCGGGAGGCCGGCCGCCTTCCATGTACCCGTCGCCGGTTCGAAGAGCTGGCCTGCTCCGCGGTCGCCGACGAGGACGCGCCCGTCGGCGAGTAGGACCGCCACCCTCGCGGGGCGGCCGGAGGGGCTCTGGATAGTCGTCCACCCGTCGTTCGCCGGGTCGTAGACCTGGGTCAAGAGGGCAGCGTCGTCGAACACGCTGCCGCACAGAAGAACGACCCGGCCATCCGCGAGCTGGACGATGCGCGTGAAGCACTGGCGGTCGCCGACGGCTGGGCTCGCGGCTGGTGTCCACGTCCGGCTGGCGGGGTCGTACAGGTCTGCGGCATCCGGCCCGTGGGCGGACCTGTCGGAGTCGCCGATCACGAGGACCACGCCGCTCGGCAGCACGGCAGCCACGCGCGGGAACTGGATCGAGGGCATCATGGCGGCCTTGGTCCACGTGCCCGTGCCCGGGTCGTAGAGATCGACGCGGGTGGTTCCCCCGCCCGAGGAAACGCCGCCGACAGCCAGGACCCGGCCGTCGGGCAGGAGGACCGCCCGGTGGCTGCGCCGGGTCACCGTCATGTTGCCCGTAGCGGTCCAGGCGTTCGTTGCCGGGTCGTAGAGCTCGGCGCCGTCCTGCGGGAGCGGTACGCCGTCCGTTGGCCGATATGCCGTGCCGCCCGCCACGAGCACCCGGCCATCACGCAGGAGGGTCGCCGTGTGGCCACTCCATCGCTGGGATTGCATCCGCTCGGTTTCGGTCCACCGACCGCTGGCCGGGTCGTACCGCTCGGCCGACCACTCAGCCGCATCCGAACCGTGCCCTCCGACGACGAGCACGGTCCCATCGCGAAGGAGCGTGGCGGTCGTCCCGTTGTCCCGGAACCTCTTCATCGATTCGGTGGCGACCCACGGGTCGGTCGGAATGGAAGGCTGCGGCGACGGCGCGACGAGCGACGGCGCGACGAGCGACGGCGCGGGGGCGATCAGCGAAGCGTCGGGCGACGGCGGTAGGACCGACGTCAGGCGGACCAGCCCGGTGCCCACGGCGAAGGCACCCGCAACAAGCAGCAATGCGATCAGGACCGCCACGGCGAGAACCCAGACCGGAGCCCGGCGGCGGTGCCTGATCGGCTGCCAGGAGGGTCGGGCGGCGATCGTTGGTCGCGGCCCGGTCCTGACGGGAACGAGGCGTTCCGTCGGGCTCTTCGTCGCGAGCGCGTCGCTGCGACGCTCGATGTCGGCCCAGACGTCCGGCACCGGCACCCGGTCAAGGCTCGCGAAACGCTGGCGAAGCTCATCCATTGCGGTCACCAAGAAGCTGCCGGAGACGACGTCTGCCGCGACTGAGGTTCGCCCGGACCGCCAGGCTGTTCGACCCGAGGCGGGCGGCGACGTCCCGGATCGGGAGGTCGGCGTAGTAGTGGAGGATCACGGCGGCGCGCTGGGCGTCGGGGAGCTGGCGGAGAGCCGCCAGCAGGTCCGGATCGCCGTACCGATCGAGGTGTTCCAGGCTGGCGCTCGGAGCCGGTTCGCGGGCCGCGCGCGCTTTCAGCGCCCCGGCGGAGATCCGGAAGGCCGTCCGCCATGTCCACGCCGCCGGATCGCGGACCGCCCCACCTCGATTGAGGACCTGGGCGAAGGCTTCGGCGACGGCGTCACTCGCGATGTCGGCGTCGCCGGCGAAGGCGTAGACGGCACGCCAGAGCCGCTCGGCGTCGGCCCGGTACACGGCCTCGACGCCCACGTACGGTTCGACCACGGCCACGGTGCTGTCCATCAATGACAAAGGAGCGATTCCGTCGCAAAAGGTGACATCAGCGCCGAACGCCCACTCGAGGGGGCCGCCGCGATCTTTGATTGTTGCCACACGGGCCCATTACCGGCGGCGGCGTCCTGATTCGGTATGGTGCCGATCGTGCCTCCGCAACCTCCTCGCATCTCCGCGCCGGCCGCCAGGCGCATCGCGCTGGCCGCCCAGGGTTTCGCCGACGCCCGGCCCGCCGGTGGCGTGGGCCGTCGCCACCTGCGCCGCCTGGTGGACGGGATCGGCCTGATCCAGATCGACTCCGTGAACACGCTGGTCCGAGCCCACGAGCTGCCCGCGTTCGCCCGGCTGGGTCCCTACCCGCGGACGCTGATCAAGGAGAGCACGGAGCGCCATCGCGAGCTGTTCGAGTACTGGGGCCACGCCGCCTGCCTGATGCCCATCGCGACGCACCCGCTCTGGCGGTGGCGCATGGAGCGGATGCGCGATCGCGAATGGCGGCGCTGGGTCGATCGGATCCAGCGCGAGCGACCCGGGTACCTCGATGTGGTCCTCGCGGAGGTTCGCGACCGGGGCCCGATGTCCGCGGGTGAGCTGTCCGATGGCGGCTCTGCGACAGGCCGGTGGTGGGGCTGGGCCGACGGCAAGGTGGCGCTCGAGTTCCTGTTCGGGGCCGGCGAGCTGAGCGTCGCGGGGCGGCGGAACACCTTCGAGCGGGCATACGACCTGACCGAGCGAGTCGTGCCGCGAGCGATCCTTGCCATGCCGACACCGTCGATCGAGGACGCCCACCGCGAGCTTGTCCGGATCGTGTCGCGTGCCCTCGGCGTCGCGACGCGTCGCGACATCTCCAACTACCTCTACCTGCGCGCCGACCGGACGACCGCCGCCATCACGGAGCTGGTCGAGGAGGGCGACCTGCTGCCGGTCACCGTCGACGGCTGGTCCGAACCCGCGTTCCTCGCCGCCGGGGCGCGGCGGCCGCGTCGCGTCGACGCCCGGGCGCTCCTCGCGCCGTTCGACCCGCTTGTCTTCGATCGGGACCGTGTGGAGCGGCTGTTCGGGATGCGCTACCGCATCGAGATCTACACTCCGGCGCCGAAGCGCGTCTACGGCTACTACGTGCTGCCGTTCCTGCTCGGCGACAACCTGGTCGGGCGGATCGATCTGAAGGCCGACCGGCCCCGCTCGACGCTCCTCGTCCAGGCCGCCCACGGCGAGCCGGGCGTCGACGTTCCCGCGGTCGCGACGGCTCTTGCCGACGAGCTGCGGGTCATGGCCGGGTGGCTCGAGCTCGACCAGATCGAGGCCCGACCGGTCGGCGGCCTCGCTCCCGCCCTCGCCGCCGCGCTCTGAGGCGATCTCTGTCGGTCCACCGCCGAATGTCTGCGGTGCGTGCCGTCACCGAACGGCCAAGGAACGGCCCGGCGGATCGGACGAACGAGCTCGTGATCAGAGTAGGGTTGTCTCGTGGGCTATGGGGCGGTCCAAGGGCGTGAGACAGGCGCGATCGAAGCTCGCGGGGCATCGGCTCGCGCGGGCATTCGGGACGTCACGATCGCGCCGGCAGCAGCCGTGCCTGAACGTCGCCCGTGACCTCGCCCGGGTCCGGTCGGCCCTGGCGTGGCGCGCCCGCGCTCCTGCCATTTTGTGAACGCTGCGGCAACCTGATCGGCCCGATCGCGACCCTTTCAGGAGTCGGCCTGTGGACCTGCCCGTCGTGTGGGCTGTACGCGTGCGACAGGTGCTGGGCTCGCGAAGGCGAGGTGTGTCCGGGCTGCCACGGCTCGCGAACCGGTGCAATTGCCCGGGGCGTCGCCGCCGGGAGCGTCCATGCGCCAAGCTGGCCGCGCCGGGTGGGGCGCGCTCCGATCGCCGTCGGAGCCATCGCTCTCGCTGCATCCGCGCTCGTCTTCCTCATCGGAAGCCCGTTCCGGCCGACGGGCGCAGTCGAGGGCGCGATCGGAACGCCCGCCACCATCACGAACGCCTCCGACGGCCCCGGTTTGTCGCCGCCGCCGTCGACCTCGGGGGTGGACGCCGGCACGCCCACCGGGTCGTCGGCGGCCCCGATCGGCGAGTCCCCGATCCCGGGCGAGACCCCTGGCCTGCCCTCCGCGACTGTCGCCCCGACGCCCCACGCGAGGCCGCGCCCGACGCAAGGTCCGGAGCCCACGCCCGCGCCTCCGACGCCCACTCCCCGGCCGACTCCCGCGCCGACTCCCCGGCCGACTCCCGCCCCGACTCCCGCGCCCACTCCCACGCGAACGCCGACGCCGACGCCGACGCCGTGTCTGCTGCAGGCGCCACAGCTCGTCGGGCAGCACCGGAACAGCGCGGAGGGCATCTGGAGCGGAGCCGGATTCACCGGGACGGTCACGACCCTGCCGGGCAACGGGAACTACGTGATCGCCACGCAGGATCGGATCGCCGGGCAGCTCTACTCATGCGGCGCATCCGTGACGGTCGGCCCGTAGACCTCTGAGCGAACGGCAACTCGACTGAGCCGCAATCGAGGTCCGGCCGGTATCATCGCGGTCCGCGCGCCTGTAGCTCAGTGGATAGAGCGTCGGCCTCCGGAGCCGAAGGTCGCAGGTTCGAATCCTGTCGGGCGCGCCATTACAACCTGAGGAAGCGCGAGGGCCATTCCATGGGCCTGTGCCTCGGGTGTGAGCCGGGCCGAGACGATCCGATCCCCGACGACGACGATGCGTTCGTAGATCGCGTGAAGCAGCTCCGCCTTCTCCTCACGGACGTCGGCTGCGTGCCAGGTGACGGATAGCGCCTTCAACCATTCGACTGCTCGGTCGGCGGGGATGCCGGCTCGGGCGGACCGCTCCAGCGCGTCGATCTCGCTCAGGAGCTGTCGCTTCCGCTCCAAGTAGACCTCATCGGCGACTCTGCCTTCGGCGTTCTCGGCTGCCATTGCCTTGATCTGGCGCTGAAGGCGTGCCTTGTCGAGGGTGACCGGACGCTCGTTCGACCCCAAGGCCGCCACGACCTGGGCGAATGTTGTCGGATCCAGGCTCATCTCGGCCACCTGCGCCAGGATCGGGACGTCCCAGGTCTCGTCGCCGACGAGGACGTCCGCCGGCGCAAGACTCGAGGCGGCAAAGGCAGGCTCGTTCGATCTGTTACGGCCCGGCCAGCCAGCGCGAGCAGCAGGACGACTTCATACGGCGCCCCATGACCGGACGACCGGAGCAAGGGCAACCTGGTGCCCTTCGCACCTATGGCTTATAGCTCAGCCAACGGAGTCTCTGGCGCCGCTCCTTGCCATCGAGGGAAGATACGCTCGTCTCAACGGTCGCGCAGCCCCAGCCGCACTTCTGACCACGATCTGGTGATAGTGGCGACGGCTAACAGACCTTGATGCCGGCCCGGGCAACGTAATCGCCGTACTCCATCTGTCCTCAACCTGGCTCGATGTTCGCCTGCTTGGCCTCGCTCGACTCGGTAGCAGCCGCCGGCTGCGCGGCCCGCGAGGCCGACGAGGCTTCCGTTGGTGCTGGTCGAGCAGCGCGTTGAATGCCTCATTGGCCTCCGCGGTCGTGTGTGCGTCTGCACTAATGGCTGAACCCGATGTCGAACGACTGCACGCCTCGGACGAGAACAGACGACTGGCTGCCGCCGGCTGCATCGATCGAACGGATTGTCCAGCTGGCTGCAGCGTCGCCGGCGTCACGAACGAGGTACAGCAGCCCTCGACCGTCCGGCGTCCAGGTGACCGTGCCCTCGGCCACGAGCTCGCCGGTCACTTTGCCCGTGGGCTGAGCCGCGCCCGTGGCGTCCAGGATCATCGATCTGATCGCAGATGTCAGCTCCGTCAATCGAGCGGTGGCCGGGTCATAGTTGTACAGCGTGTACGTTTCGGCGACCGTTGGCTCCAACGTGAAGTCGATCAGACCGCCGAGGACCGCCACCCTGTCGCCGTCGGGCGAGAACTCCGGCCAGAAGAGTTTGCCGTGCATGTTGGGCTCCGCATTGGACGGGTGCATGGCCGTGGCAGTCAAGTGCCCACGTTCGAAATCGACGATCCCGAGACAGACCGTGTCCACGCAGCCGATCCCTCCGGAGACTGCGAGCCGTCGTCCGTCCCGAGACCAGTCCAGGGACTCGACGTTGCCGCCCACACCGTCGATTAACTCCTCGACTCGGCGGGTACCCGATCCGTCGACGGCGACCATCTGCCATCCGAAGCTCTGCCCTGCGAAGACGATCGCCGGAAGCGCGATCCACCGACCGTCCGGAGACCACCGCGCCCACAGGTCCGGACGGATCCAGACCTCGCGTCTCGCGCTCGCTAATGACTGCCATTCCGGCGGCAGCGCGATCTCTCGGTCAGCGGAGGCATCCAGCCCGGCGAGGAGGAGCCCGATCCCTGACTCGACCGGCTCGACGGCACCCCTTGGAACATCGGCCGGGCATGTCGCGATCGCGACCTCGGAGCTGTCCGGCGACCACGACAGCGAGGGACCGCAGCCGGGGTCCAAGGCGACGGTCCGAACGAGGGCGCCATCTGCGGTCATGAGATCGACACGCGGCGTCAGGAATGCGCCGCCCACGTCGCGGACGGCCGCGATGTGGCGCATGTCGGGCGACCAGGCCGCCGTGAGGTAGCCGAGCTTGGCATCGCTGGCATCGCCGCTCGCGATCAGGCTCTGTCCGCTCCCGTCACGTTCGGCGACGTAGAGGTTGCCGTCGCGCACGAAGACGATCCGCCCGGGCCCGTCGGGTACCTGGACGACGAGCGACGGACGTGAACCGAGGGCGACGGCGAGCGCCGCAAGGGTCAGGACGAGGGCCGCCAGGACGAGCAGCCAGGCCACGCGTCGGTCGTGTCGGGCTGGCCACAGGCGTCCGAGGGCGCCGCCCCGGCTGCTGGAGGCCATGGCCGTTCTGGCCGTCAGGAGCGGGTCGGTCGGTTTGGCAGCCGGCTCGGTGTAGGAGCGGACCAGCGCCGTCAGTCGTGTCTCGAAGGCTTCCATCGGGGTCTTCTCAGTCATCGCCGAGCTCCTTTCGGAGACGCCCCAGGAGGCGGTGAAGGCGGACACGGACCCCGGACGCGCTCAAGCCCAACTCGCGGCCGATCGTTTCCGAGTCGAGCTCGGCGATGTAGCGCAGGCCGATCAGGATCCGATCCCGGTAGTCGAGGTCGCCCAGGGCGTTGGCGAGATCGATGAGATCCGACCGGTCAGAATCGGGCCAGCTCGCCGGTCCATCGACGGCGAGCTCGCGGACCGTCCGACGACGCTGGCTGCGCATGATCTGGCGGGCCTCGTTGGCAGCCACTGACATGAGCCAGGCCTTGAGCCGGGCCGGGTCGCGAAGGGTGCCGAGCCGGCGCCAGGCGATCGCCCAAGCAGCTTGCTCGGCATCGGCCGCCACCTCGAGGTCGCCGGCGACGAGGTACGCGATGCGGGCCATATCCTCGTGGTAGGCGGCAACGATCCGGGCGAATGCCATCTCGTCGCCTGCGGCGGCTCGCTCGATGACCGCCCCTGCGATCTCGCCGTTGATCACTGCGCTGCCCACGATCACGCCCTATAGATGCCGCCGCTACCCACTTCCGTTTCAGGTGCTCATGTCGGTCAGGCCACGATCGGCGCGCGGAGCTCGCCCACGCGCTTCACACTAAGCGTGACCGCGTCGCCGGGGTCGAGATAGCGGCCGAGCGTCTGGTCGCGGACCTCGAGGAGACAGCCCCCGCTGACGGTTCCGCTGCCGATCAGGTCGCCCGGCCGCAGCCGGACGACGGCCGAGCGTCAGCAGGCCCGTAGAGTCAGGTGCCCATCGATTCGGGGTGCCGGAATCAGCCCAAAGATCAGGGGAGTCAGTTGTACGTGTCGTGTTCGCCGAATGCACCAGAACCCCCGGAGCGTCCCGCCAACCGACTCGATGTAGCCCCTGGCGGCCTCCCGGCGGTCTTCAGGATTTTGGGCCAGCCGTGCCCACATTTCTGGCGTGTAGCTGAACCACGTCAGGTAGAGCGGCATCGTCTCGTCCCTTCTACCGTCCTGCATTGGCATGGTGATCTCCGAAGACATGAAGAACCTAACGGGCAGATCGCCCGGAGCTAGTGTGATCTGCCGAAGTCAACCCCTCGCTCTTCCGGTCGAGGATGCGCCGGATCGCGTCGACCGAGCCAAGGCCCTCGAAGTCGAACGCGCCGGAAACGGTCTTCTCGCGCCGACGCCTGAGTCCACCGAGCCGGCGCGCCTCCGCCACCTCCTCCTCGTTGCCCGGCGCATGCCAGAAGCAGAACGGGACATCGCGCATCGGGGTCGCCCGGCAAGGCCGTCCGTCGAGCTGGGCGAAGGTGCAATGGCGGGCTACCACCGGCTAGCTCTGGTAGCGACGGGTGAGCACGATCCGGCCATCGTGTCGGCCCTGTTCAGCCGTGCGCCCGCTCCGTCTTCTGGTCCAAGGATGGCGAGGCTGATTGGCCCGTTCTCGGCGGTCAGCGTATTGCTCATCGCGGAGCGGCGGTCCACTGTGCCCATCCTTATCGCCACGATCGTTGCGGAGGGACCAGTGATGTTGCGCAGTCGCCTGACAGAGCGATTCAATCTGGATCATCCGGTCATCTCAGCGCCGATGGGCTTCGCAGGGGGCGGCGGGCTCGCTGCAGCTGTGTCTGCGGCCGGCGGCCTCGGTCTGATCGGCGGCGGCTACGGGAACGAGCCGTGGCTGCGGGAACAGTTCCTGGCGGCCGGCAGCCAGCGCGTCGGCTGCGGCTTCATCACATTTTCGCTGAAGCAGCAGCCACAGCTGCTGGAGATGGCGCTCGATCGCGCTCCGGCCGCGATGTTTCTGTCCTTCGGCGACCCCGCACCGTTCGCCGGCCGGATCAAGCAGGCGGGTGTGCCGTTGCTCTGCCAGATCCAGACGGTGGCTGACGCCCGGCGGGCCATCGAGGTGGGGGCCGACGTCGTCGTCGCCCAAGGCGCCGAGGCCGGCGGCCATGGCGAGAGCCGCGCCACCTTCACGCTGGTCCCGGAGGTTGCCGATCTGATCGCCGCTCGAGCGCCCGAGACGCTTCTGTGCGCCGCCGGAGGTGTCGCCGACGGCCGCGGCCTCGCGGCCGCCCTGGCCCTCGGCGCCGACGGAGTCGTGGTTGGCACCCGACTCTGGGCCAGCGACGAAGCCCTCGTGCATCCCAACCTGCAGGCCGCGGTGGTTTCGGCCAGCGGCGACGAAACCCTGCGGTCGCACGTGATCGACATTCTGAAGGGGTACGACGTCTGGCCGGC
>DASUPH010000002.1:0-5885 GCA_036276275.1 Candidatus Limnocylindrales bacterium | reverse complement strand
ACGCTCAACGGCCGGTCGATCCACGCCTCCGACAAGGACAAGTCCTCCGACTACGTGATCTCGCTGTCCCTGGCCGGCCGGTCGACGGCGAGCCGGGCCCGCGCCCTGCGCAAGGAGATCCGGGTCTCGCGGTCGATGGGTTCGGCGGCGCTCGGCCTGGCCTACGTGGGAAACGGCCGGTTCGACGCGTTCGTCCAGGAGACGAGCCTCTCGGCCTGGGACGTCGCCGCGGCCGGCCTGATCGCCGAGCGGGCCGGGGCGAAGGTCAGCGCATTCGACGGCTCACGCTGGTACGACCCGGCACGCCCGCCCCGAAGTGCCGGCATCGTCGCCGCCCCGGCCGCGTTCCACGAGCGGATCCAGAAGCTGGCTCGGGGCTAGAGCACTCGACTTACGCCCCACGAGCACATGCGACGACAAATGCACCCCGGCGCCCCGTAGGTGCACGGATTTCTCGCCCCACGAGCAGGAATCGACAGAACCGGGTCTCAGATTGGTCGATCGTGTCGCTTGTGCTCGCCCGGGGTACATCGAGCGTCGCCCGCACACGCCCGCCCGGTGGGAATTCGACGTTGAGGCAGTGGGATCAGCTGGCCGCCCAACGATGGGGGCGGTCGCGCAGCCGGGGCAGCTCCCACTCGTCGCAGAACGCCTCCCACCTCGACCGCGGCGTGCCCTGCCACTCGAGCTCCGCGGCGGCGCGCTGCGGGATGGGCGTGTCCAGGCGCAGCCGGGCGAGAGTCCGGTACAGGAGAGCATCCTCACGCTGCTCGGCCAGGACGGCCGCCAGGCGAACCGCACCGCTGACGCCCTTGACGTCCCACTCGCTGGCCTTTGCCGGGATGGCGTCGATCGAGCCGTAGCGCAGGAGGACGGCAGCCGCCGACTTCGCGCCCCAGCCCGGCAACCCGGGAAAGCCGTCGGCGGAGTCGCCGACGAGGGCCAGCCAGTCGGGGATCGAGGCCGGCCGAACGCCCCACTTCTCGAGGACGCCGGCCTCGTCGTAGGTGATCCCCCGGCGGCGGTCGCGCAGGACGATCCGGTCGCCGACGACACACTGGGCCATGTCCTTGTCGGGCGTGCAGATGAGGATCCGCTCGACCGCATCGTCGGCGCCGAACCGGGCCGCCGCCGCGCCGATCGCATCGTCGGCCTCGAACTCGACCTCCGGCCAGAGGACGAGACCGAGCGCCTCGATCGCCGTCTCCGCGATCGGGAACTGGGCGAGCAGCTCCGGGTCCATCCCCGCCGACGACTTGTAGCCGGGGAACAGGTCGTTGCGGAACGACTCGATGACCCGGTCGGTCGCGCAGCCGACGTGGGTCGCGCCCTCCTCGCGGAGGAGGTAGAGGAGCTGGTCGCACAGGCCCGACACGCCCGACAGGTGGATCCCGTCGCGGCCGCGAACGGCTGGTCGCGGCGCGTAGAACGCCCGGAACAGCTCATAGGTCGCGTCGACGAGGTGGATCTGCATCGATCGCTGGCTCAGCCGGCCATCACCGCATCCGGACCGACCAGGCGTGGACGCCCGCCGTGGTCATCGCCGCGATCGCCCGCTCGCCGTCGCCGCGAACCAGGTCGACCGGCCGGATCGCATCGAGGAGGACCGCGGTCTCGAACCCCAGCCGGACCGCGTCGAGCGCGGTCGCCTGGACGCAGTAATCGGTGGCCAGGCCGCAGGCCACCACGCGTCGGGTGCCGGCCTCCCGGAGGAGCGCCTCCAGCTCGGTCGGCGTGGTCTCGCCGGTCTCCGGATCCCGCATCGTGAAGCCCGAGTAACCGTCCTCGCCGTTGACGCCCTTGCGGATGCGCGGCGCGTCCCGTGCGGCCCCGGCGTCCACATGTGGATGCAGCTCGGCGCCCCAGGTGCCGCCGACGCAGTGGACGGGCCACGTCCCGCCGTCCTTCGCGAAGTGGGGCGTCGATTCGGGGTGCCAGTCCTGGGTGAAGACGACGGTCGCCCCGGCGGCGCGGGCCATCGCGATCTCGCCGTTGATGATCGGGACGAGGTTCGCGCCGCCCCGGACCGCCAGCCCGCCGGCGGGGTCGGCGAAGTCGTTCTGGAGATCGACGACCACGAGCGCCGTCTGCCGGTCGTAGCGCTGCATGACGCTAACGCTAGCAAAGACCGACGGCGGCCCCCGGGTCGGGAGCCGCCGTCTGGAGCGGGTGGCGGAGAAGGGGAGCGCGGCTCCCCGCCGGTGGACGATCCCCGGGTCAGACCGAGGGCTCGCGCCGGAAGATGCCGACCGCGGCGAGGATCAGCGCCTCGACGACGGTCCAGCCGATCAGGGCCAGGATCGCCGCGATGTCGAGGACCGACCCGCCGGACTTCAGGTTGTCGACGTTCAGGATGCCGTTGAACGGAGCGACGAAGAGCTGGCTCGTGTTGAGGATGAACGACACCAGGTCGTTGCCCTCGCGGGCGTTCAGCAGGAGCAGAACGATCCGGAGGATGATCAGGACCTGGACGATCCCGAAGATCAGGATCACCACCCGGCCGGCGAGCTCGCCGCCGCTGGGCGATCGGGTCACGGTCCGGCGCTCGACGACCGCGGTCCCGCGATCGACGACCGGTTCCTCTTCTGTTCGAACGACGCGCTCGTCGTAGGTCATGAGACGTGCCTCCCATCCGTCGCCGCCGAGGCGGCGTGATGTGCTGGACTCCTGGGCTGGAGCATCAGTTGACCGGCGCGGCGGTCGTCGCCGCGCTCGGCGTGTCGGTGGTCATGTCGGCATCGTCGATCTGCTCGGTGACTTCGGTGGCCTCGTCCGGGCCGCCGCCGGCGTTGCCCTCGACGTCGAGGAGGTAGCCGATGCCCTGGAAGGTCCGGATCCGGCCCGGCTCACCGGGCTTTGCGCCGAGCTTCCGGCGGACACGGCTGATCCAGACCCGGAGGTACTGGAGGTCGTCGCGGTATTCCGGGCCCCAGACCTTCGTCAGGAGCTCGGTGTGGAGGACGACCTTGCCGGGATGGGTGGCGAGGTGCTGGAGCAGCAGCCACTCGGTTCGCGACAGCTGGACCAGTTCGCCGCTGCGGCGGACCATCCGCCGCTCGAGGTCGATCTCGACGTCGTCGAACGCGACGACGCCGGCCCCCGGCTCGACGCCGGTCGAGCGGCGGATCACCGCCCGGACGCGGGCCGCGAGCTCGTCGGGGTGGAAGGGCTTCGCGATGTAGTCGTCGGCCCCGAGGTCGAGACCCTTGGCCTTGTCGGCGGTCGCGCCCTTGGCGGTCAGGAGGATGACCGGGACGGGCCGCTGTTCACGGAGCTGGCGCATGACCTCGATCCCGTCCAGGTCGGGCATGACGATATCCAGGAGGACGATGTCAGGGCGGATCTCCTCCGCCTTCGCGAGGGCATCCTCCCCGCCCGACGCGGTCACGACCCGGAAGCCTTCCTCGCTCAGGGCGATCGAGACGAGCTTGGTGATCCGGGGCTCGTCATCCGCGACGAGGACCAGGGGTTGAGTTCCCACGCGCCACCTCCTGCGGTCGTACTGGGTTGATCGTGAGGCTTCGGTTTCAAACGGGGTCGACGATCAGGACGAGCCCGGGACGGCCGGTGTGGTCGCGGCCGGTGGCGTCGGGTTCGCCCCGCCACCACCGCCGGAGTTCGATGTCGTCCCGGCGCCGGGGCCGAGGGCGAAGTACCAGACGGCCGCCAGCAGGACCAGGATCGCGATGATCCCGAGGACGGCACCCATCCCACTTCCGCCGCGATCGTCCACGACGACCGTGTCGCGATGTTCGTGCGTCATGGCGGTATCTCCAACAGGTCTTGACGCTCGTGGGCCGGTTGTCGGCCCATCCGCGGTCCGGCTCGAGGCCGGCCTGGCGTCACTCTCGCCCAGGTGTCGTCGCGGCCGTCCGGGCGCGACATTGCAGAACCGTTGCACGGGCATAACAACTCGGGGCCGCTTCGTGCGTGGCGGCCCCGCCGTGCGCCGCTCGGGGCCCGATCCGGTACGCTGCGGGACGATGAGCTTTTCGAGCGATGATCTCGGCCGGATCGCGACAGCGAAGGAGGTCGAGATCGAGACACGGGCACCCGATGGGCCGGTCCACCGAACGGTGATCTGGATCGTTCTCGACCGCGACGAGGCCTTCATCCGCTCCTATCGCGGCCCGACGGCACGCTGGTACCGTGAGGCGCTGGCGAATCCGGTTGTGGCGCTCCATGTCGACGGCCGGCGTCTGCCGTCGACGGCGATCCCGGCGACCGACCCCGACTCGATCGAGCGGACGAGCGACGCCCTGCGCGCGAAATACGCGCGCGATTCCGGACTGCGCGGGATGGTTGCTCCGGAGAACCTCCCCACGACCCTGCGGCTGGAGCCGGCGTAGCGTGCCGGCCCAGCGTCCCATCGCATCCTCGAGGGCCTGATGTACTTCGACGAATTCAAGCACCAGCTCCCCGACATCGACCCGGCCGAGACCCAGGAGTGGCTCGACTCGTTCGACCAGCTCGTCGGCCAGCAGGGTGAGAGTCGGGCCCGCTTCCTCGTCTACAAGCTGCTGAAGCGGGCGCGCCAGCTGCACGTCGGGCTTCCGCCCCTGACGCAGACCCGCTACATCAACACGATCAGCCCCGAGCAGGAGCCGTTCTTCCCCGGCGACGAGCAGATCGAGCTGCGGATCCGCCGGATCATCCGCTGGAACGCGGTGGCGATGGTGCTCCGGGCGAACAACCGCTTCTCGGGGATCGGCGGGCACCTCGCGACCTACGCCTCGGCCGCCTCCCTGTACGAGGTCGGCTTCAACCATTTCTTCCGGGGCAAGGACGACGGCTCGTCCGGCGACCAGGTCTTCTACCAGGGCCATGCGGCGCCCGGGATCTATGCCCGGGCCTTCCTCGAGGGGCGCCTGACCGAGGACCAGCTCGATCACTTCCGGCGCGAGGCCGTGCCCGGCCAGGGGCTGTCGTCGTACCCCCACCCGCGGCTGATGCCCGACTTCTGGGAGTTCCCGACGGTCTCGATGGGCCTCGGACCGATCAGCGCGATCTACCAGGCCCGGTACAACCGCTATCTCCACAATCGCGGCCTGCTCGACACGTCCGGGTCGCGGGTCTGGGCGTTCCTCGGCGACGGTGAGACGGACGAGCCGGAAGCGCTCGGCGCCCTCCACCTCGCGTCGCGTGAGGGCCTCGACAACCTGACCTTCGTCGTCAACTGCAATCTCCAGCGGCTCGACGGCCCGGTCCGCGGCAACGGCAAGATCATCCAGGAGCTCGAGTCCGCGTTCCGCGGCGCGGGCTGGAATGTCATCAAGGTGATCTGGGCCCGCGAATGGGACGAGCTCCTCGCCCGCGACGTCGACGGAGTTCTCGTCGAGCAGATGAACGACACCCTCGACGGCGAGTTCCAGAAGTTCTCGGTCGCCGGCGGCGCCTACATCCGCGAGCACTTCTTCGGACCGGACGCGCGTCTCCGGAAGCTCGTCGAGCACCTCTCCGACGACGACCTCGGCAAGCTCCGGCGAGGCGGCCACGACTACCGCAAGGTCTACGCGGCGTACAAGGCCGCGACCGAGGCGAAGGGCGCCCCGACGGTGATCCTCGCCAAGACGGTCAAGGGCTGGACCCTCGGGCCGGGCGTCGAGGCCCGCAACATCACCCACCAGGCGAAGAAGCTGTCCGAGGCGGAGCTCCGGATCTTCCGCGACCGGATCGAGCTACCCATCGCCGACGCAAAGCTCAAGGACGCGCCGTACTACCACCCCGGCCCGAAGTCCGAGGAAGTCCAGTACCTCGAGGAGCGGCGGCGGGCGCTCGGCGGCGAGGTCCCGAAGCGGATCGTCCGGGCGGCCCCGCTGGCCAAGCCGAGTGACGCTTTCGACAAGGAGTTCGCGTCCGGCTCGGAGACCGCGGTGTCGACGACG
>DASUPH010000001.1:0-10272 GCA_036276275.1 Candidatus Limnocylindrales bacterium | reverse complement strand
CGTCCGCGAACCTCGATCGCGCGATACGGAAACGCGTCCTCGGCCAGGACCACCGTGGCCCTTGGGTCTCGCTGCAGCATCGCGATCTTGCGATCTCCGGCCGGGAACTCGAAGACGAATTTGCCGTCGATCAGTCGATGCCAGACGGGCCGACTGAACACAGACCCATCGGCAAGGCCGATCGAGATGACAGCCGTCAGGGGCTGCTCGAACAGATCGCCGAGATCGGAGGGCGTCAGTCCGCGTCGCATCGTCGAGTTTCAGTCGGCGTTAGGGGTTGTCACGTGGGCAGCATGCAGGCCGGTCGCCAGCCGTCAAGGGCCGCCGCGCCGAACGAACGGTGAGGGTTGCATGCGGTGGGCGCATCAAGGTTGTCGCCGTAGTAGAGGGCATTGGTCCTTCTTCCGACGGCTCCGCGGGTCGGTGGCCGAGTCCTTCCCGTACCTGTGGGCGCCGGAGTGGCACCCGGGCGGGCACGGGCTGCATGCTCACTTCGCGGTCGGCCGCTGGATCGGCCAGGGCGACATCAAACGAGCGTGGAGCCGCGGTCACGTCCACATCAAGCTCCTCGGCGACCTGCCGGTCGGCTCCGGGACGCTCGGCGAGGCGAGGTTGGCCGCTCGCTATCTGGCGAAGTACGTCGGTAAGGACCTAGCCTCGGGCGGGCAGCCGTCAGGCCTCCATCGGTACGAGGTCGCCCAGGGCTTCCAGCCGCGCGGCGTCCGGCTCGACGGATCGACCGCCGACGACGTTCTGGGCTGGGCCGGGACATTCATGGGCGCCGCGCCCGAGCGGGTCTGGCGATCGCGCGACGAGGACGGCTGGGACGGTCCACCGGCCGTGTGGGCGTCATGGGCCTGACCGAGCGAGAGGCGGCGGCTCGTGCATGGGTCGAGCGGACGTGCGCCGCTCAGGGTCTGGCGGTGAGGGTCCGCGATCCGAGGACGATCGAGACGACCGTCGCCCTGCTGGGTCAGACGCGCCAGACAGGCTCAACGCGGTCGGCATCAGTCAGCGTGATGTCGCCGGCGACGCGTCCATGAACCCGGCGCCATCGACCGCGTCGACCTCGAAGACCTTTGGGCGGAGGCCGGTCCGGGCTGGGTAGTCGAGTTCGACGATCGCGCGAAAGGCCCCGACGCGATCGCGTCGGACGAGGTTGATCGTCGAGCCGCCGAAGCCGGCTCCAGTCAGCCGGGCAGCGACGACACCATCGGTCGCCGTCGCGATGTCGACGAGTGTGTCGAGCTCCGGCGAGCTGACCTCGAACAGGTCGCGCAGCGAGGCGTGGCTCGCGGCGAACAGCCGCCCGACGGCGTCCAGGTCCCCGGTCGCGAAGGCGCGCTCGGTCTCGAGGACCCGGATGTTCTCCTCGACGACGTGCCGCGCGCGGCGGGCTGCGACCTCGTCCATCCGGTCGGTCGCCGCGGCGAGCATCACCGAATCGACCTCCCGGAGCGATGTCACGGCCGGGTGCAGCCGAGCGATGGCCGCGACGGCGCGGTCACATTCCGCGCGCCGCTCGTTGTACGCGGAGGTGTCGAGTCGGCGCGACGAGCCGCTGTGACAGACGACGAGGGCAAACTCGCGGAGCGGCAGCGGAACGGGCCGCCAGTCCAGCGACCGGCAGTCGAGGAGGATCGCGTGATCCGCGACGCCCGAGGCCGATGCGAACTGGTCCATCACGCCGGACTGGACCCCGACGTAGGCGTTCTCCGCGTGCCGTCCCGCGAGCGCCCGCGCCTCGGGTGGGCCCGCCGCCGCCGGCCCGAGCAGGGCGAGCGCCGCCGCCATCTCGAGCGCCGCGGACGAGGAGAGGCCGGCTCCACGCGGCAAGTTGCTCGCCAGGATGCCGTGGAACCCGGTCATCGGTCGGCCGGCTGCGGCCAGCGCCCAGGCGGTGCCCGCCACGTAGTCCATCCACGTCCCGGTCGCGGGGCCGATCGCATCGAGATCGAAGGTCATTGTCTCGCCCGAGTCGTCGAGGGTGATGACGACGCGGCGATCGACCGTCGGCAGGACGGCCAGACGGATCTCGAGCCCGATCGCCGCCGGCATCACGAAGCCGTCGTTGTAGTCGGTGTGCTCCCCGATCAGGTTGACGCGACCCGGCGCACGCACGACGAGAAGCGTCTCGTCGAGCGCCGCCGCGGCGTCCCGCTCCACCGCCCGGAGCCGGCGGCGTAGTCGATCGGGATCGATGACGTTGGGATGCGGCATCGACGACCTCAGTCGAGCGCCAACAGGATCGCCCCGATGACGACCAGCGCGGCCGCGCCAAGGCGGCGGAGCGCATCGGGCCGATCCGCCGCCTCGCGCAGCCGGATGCTGCCCCAGCCCGACGCGAGCACGATCGCCGACTCGCGGAGCGGCGCGACAGCCGTCAGCGGCGCGACCGTGAACGCGGCGAGGATCATCAGGTACGCCCCGAGGGTGATGAGGCCGCCGAAGCCGGCGCGACGACGTGAGAAGGGGGCGTCCAACGCCGGTTCGCCGGTCGCGACTGCCGCCCGGCGCGCGGCCATCCGGCGGTAGAACCAGGCGTACGCCCACAGGAAGGTCGCGCCTGACGCCCAGATCAGGCCGGCGTAGATCCACGGCTGCGTCCCGCGGACGCCAACCCGGTCGACGGCCGAGTACGCCGCGATCGTGATCCCGGTCAGGACCGCGAAACCGGCCGCTCCCCCGCCCTCCCGCCCTGACGCCCGGAGATAGCGCCACGGGCGCTGGAGGCTGAGCAACCCGACCAGGAGGGCGCCGACGCCGAGGAATCCCACCGGCCCCAGGCGCTCGCCGAGGACGAGGACGCCGATCGTGACCGCGAGAAGCGGCGCGGAACCCCGGGCGATCGGGTAGACCACCGACAGGTCGCCGCGGCGGTAGGCCGCGGCGAGGAACGAGAAGTAGACCGCCTCGAGCACACCCGAGACGACCGACAGGACGAGCGTCTCGGTCGGGATCGCGGGTTGGCCGACCGCGAACCAGGCGACCAGCGCCGTCGGGCAGATGACCGCCCCGGCGGTCGCCATCCCGACCGCCGCCGCCCGGAGCGGGTCGCCGGCGGTCTTGAGGAGGACGTTCCATGTGACGTGGAGGACGGCCGCGGCGGCGACGAAGACGAAGACGAGCGGGTCCACGGCCCGATCCTAGCGGGCTCCAAGCGCGGTCCGCTTGACGGCTCAGCCCCGAAGGTCGCGCCGGTTGAACCCCCACGTGCCGAAGGCGACGCCGCCGACCGCGAGGACCGCCGACGCCACAAGCCCCGCGCCCTCCCACTGGCCCAGCATCGGCAGCCCGTAGTGGGCACTCAGCGCGAGCTGGTGGACCGCGTCGGGTAGCTTGAATGCCGGGACGATCGTGTCCACGAACCAGGTGCCGATCGTCAGCAGCGCGACCGCGGGCGCGGCCCAGCTGGACCGCCACAATCCGGCGATCGCGATACCGACTCCGGCGAACGCGGCCGCGAACGCACCGAGCGCAAACGTCCCCGCGACAGGCTGTCCGACGTCACCGCCGATCATCGCGGTCCCGATCGCGATCCCGATCGCCGCGATCACGGTGAAGACGGCGATCAGGCCAACGGTCGCGATCCCCCCGGACACGACCCAGCGAGCCCGCGCCAGCGGCGTCGCGAGCAGCATCTCGAGCCGGCCGGAGGTCTCGTCGCCGGACCAGGAGCCCACGAGCGTGGCCGCCGCGAGGCCGGCGAGGATCAGGCCGAACTGCAAGAAGAGCAGCTGGAGGAACCCGCCGACGCTCAGGATGTCCGTGCCCGGAAAGACCTGCTGGAGCATGCGCGCGACGTCCGGCGCGGTCGCGACGAGGTCAGTGAAGGCCGTGGCCGACGCGGCGATGACCAGCCCGAAGATGCCGAGCCCGAGCCCCCAGGCGACCGCGGTCGGTAGACCGTTGGCGAACGACCGGGCTGCCGGGCCGCTGAGCCCGACGAGGGCGCCCGGCAGGCTCGGCGTGGGGACCGCGCTGGTCGCCCCGAGGTCCCGTCGGACGAATGCCTCGACCCCGACGACCAGGAACAGGGCCGTCGCGAGCGCGACGGGGATCAGCGACGGCCAGTCATAGGCTCCCGCCAAGGGGAGGTGGTTCGACGTCCAGCCGAACCAGGTGAGGTTGGCAAACGGTGCGAGAGCCGGGACGGCGCCCTGGTAGCCGTTCAGCAGCCACCCGCCGAACATCACTGCGCCCGAGATCGCCACCGCGGCGCCGCGGCCGAGGAACTGGGACAGCGCGAATGCGAGCCCGCCGGCCGCCAGCCCCATGAGCCCGAGCTGGAGGGCATAAGCGAAGCTCGCCGTCACCGAGATTTCGTCGCCCGGGAGCTTCGCGTTGACCGAGCCGGCGATCGCGGTCGAAAGGAAGACGGCGAACGATGCGATCACGATCACGAGGACGTGGCCGGACAGCTTCTCGAGCGCGATCCGTCGGCGGCTCAGCGGCGACGCGGCCACGAACTCCAGGCTCCCTCGCTTGGCCTCGCCGGCGAGCGTGGAGGACAGGGCGAGGATCGACCACAGGCTGAGGACGATCGGGAAGAATGTGCCGTACTTGTACTGGACGTAGCCGCCCATGGTCTCGACGTTGATCGGCTTGCCCGCGAGGCCCTGGAGGATCGGCGGTAGGTTCGCGACGAGGTCCGCGAGCTGCTTGCGCGACTGTGGCGTGTTGAACTCGTTTGCGACCGCCGCCGTGACGCTGATCAGGAGGAGGAAGAGGACGACCGTGACGATGATCGTCGTCCGGCGCGAGTCGCGGATCGTCTTCGCGAAGACGCTTCGGGCGTAGCGGAACCGGCCGCGGACGTCCGGCCTGGGCCCGGCCGACCGCCCGAGGCGGAGACCAGTCGTCATGTCAGGCCGCCTCGCCGGCCTCGCGGCCGTACATCGTCAGGAACGTCTCCTCGAGCGACGGCTCGCGGCTGACGAAGTCGAGCAGCTCGTAGCGGGCGGCCTCGCGGACGACGGGCGTGATCGGGCCCGACACACGCATCCGGAGCACGTGATCCTCGGTCGTGACGTCGCTCACGCCCGGCAGCGCGGCGAAGGCGCCCATCGGTACCTCGCCGCTGAAGCGCAGCTCGACCTGGTGATGGGCGAGGTCGCGGAGCGCCTCGACGCGGTCGACCTTGACGAGCCGGCCGTCGCGGATGATCGCGACGCGATCGCAGGTCTTCTCGACTTCGCTCAGGATGTGGCTCGAGAGGAAGATCGTGCGACCTTCGCCCTTCGCCTCGCGGATGACCTCGTAGAACGTCTGCTGGACGAGCGGGTCGAGACCCGAAGTCGGCTCGTCGAGGACGAGCAGGTCCGGCCGATGCTGGAGCGCGATCACGAGCCCGATCTTCTGCTTGTTGCCCTTCGAGTACTCGCGGAACTTGCGGCTCGTGTCGACGTCGAGTCGGCGGATGAGATCGGCCTGGTAGGCGGCGTCGACGCCGCCGCGGAGGTTGGCGAAGTAGTCGATCGTCTGGCCGCCGGTGAGCTTGTCGTAGAGCGTGAACTCGCCGGGGAGGTATCCGATCCGACGATGGATCGCGACAGGGTCGACGGTCGTCTCGACGCCGAAGACGAGAGCCCGGCCGCTGGTCGGTCGGATGTGGTCGAGGAGCACCCGGATCGTCGTCGTCTTGCCGGCGCCGTTCGGTCCGAGGAATCCGAACGCCTCGCCCTCGGCGATCTCGAGGTCGATGTCGATGATCCCGCGGTGCGAGCCGTAGGACTTCGTGAGCTTCTCGGTCTGGATGATCGCGGTCATCGGGATCCTTCCTGCCGGCCCGTGCCGGCGTCGGGGGTACGGTCGCTGAGGAATCGAGCGATCACGAGCGGCACCTCGCGCTCGACGAACGCCATGACGTCGCGGAACTCCACGAGGCGAGCGCGGGCAGTCGGGGAGCGATCGGTCGTCGCGGCCAGTCCGCGCTCCGCGATCTCCCGCATCTGGCGGTAGATGGCGCTGGCGCTGGTGAGCATCGAATCGAGCGCTTCGGGCGGGGCGCTGAAGTACTCGCGCCGGTCCCCGGGTCGCGTCGACCGCCGGATCAGGCCGGCCGCCGCAAGCAGCCTGGCCGTGCCGCTGATCGCTCCGCGGCTTGCATGGAGGGCTTCCGCGATGTCCGCCGCCGTCTGCTCCGGTGGCTCGCAGATCAGCAGCCAGCCCCACATCCGGCCCGACATCGGCGTCATGCCGATCGACCCGAGGAACTGGCCCATCTCCTCGGCGAACTGGCTTTCCCCGGGCGTCATTCGGGCAGTGTAGATCGTTCAGAAGTTTCAGTCAACGATGAACGCGCGACCTTGTTCCGCCCGCTCAGACGCCGATCGGGTGCCAGACGGTCTTCATCTCGAGGAAGGCGGCGATCCATTCCGGGCGTTCCGCCGCGCGGTCGTCGAGCCAGTCGAACTTCGCGTCCGTCACGCCGGCGGGCCGGCGGGCGAGGCGCTTGACGTTGTCGGCCGCGATCAGCTCGACGTCCGTCCGGAGGTCCGGCGGGACGCCCCAGACGTCGATCGCGTCGACGTCGACATGCCCGGCGAGGACCGGCACGAGCTCCTTCTTCCAGCCGGTCAGGACGTTGATGACGCCGCCCGGCACGTCCGATGTGGCGAGGACCTCGGTCAGGGTGATCGCCGGTAGCGGCCGCGTCTCCGAGGCGAGGACGACGACGGCATTGCCCGCGACGAGAGGCGGGGCGAGCCGCGAGACGAGCCCCAACAGGCTGCTCGTCTCGGGCGCGACGATCCCGACGACCCCGGTCGCCTCCGGGATCGTGAAGTTGAAGTACGGCGCCGCGACCGGGTTCGAGGAACCGAGGACCTGGGCGATCTTGTCGGCCCAGCCCGCGTACCAGACCCAGCGATCGATGGCCCGATCGACGACGACCCGGGCACGGGCCTCGCGGAGGCCCTCGGCAACCGCGACCTCGGCCACGAACTGGTCGCGCCGGCCCTCCATCAGCTCGGCGACCCGGTAGAGGACCTGGCCGCGGTTCATCGCGGTCTTGTCGGCCCACGGCTGGGCGGCCTTGCGGGCGGCCCGGACGGCGTCGCGGAGGTCCTTGCGCGAGGCGCGGCAGGCGTTGGCGAGCGGGTCGCCGTTCGCAGCGGCGATCCGGTAGGAGCGGCCGCTCTCGGAACGCGGGAAGGCGCCGCCGATGTAGAGCTTGTACGTCTTGCGGACATCGATCCGCGTGTCAGCCACCCGAGATACCAGTCCCGCTGGTGCGGACGAGTGGATCACTGTCCGGTAGGAGCTGAATGAGCCCTGATCGGCTAACCGTGGCACGCAATCGGGCAGGAATCGCTTCAAATCGGCCGGGGCCACCACGGAGGCTGGAGGATCGGAGAAGCAGGACCGGACGGCGGCGGCCGCGGGTCACGATCAGCGGTCCTCGAGCCGGACGTAGGCATGAAGCCCATGCATCCCGCCCTCGCGACCGAAGCCCGACTCCTTGTAGCCCCCGAACGGCGAGGTCGGATCGAAGCGGTTGAACGTGTTCGCCCAGACGACGCCGGCCTTCATCCGCCTGACCATGTGGAGGATCCGGCTGCCCTTGTCCGTCCACACCCCGGCCGACAGGCCGTACGGCGTGTTGTTCGCCTTCTCGACCGCCTCCTCGGGCGTCCGGAACGTCAGCACCGAGAGGACCGGCCCGAAGATCTCCTCGCGCGCGATCCGGTGCGATTGGGCGACATTCGTGAACAGGGTCGGCCGGAAGAAGTAGCCGCGGTCGGGCAGGTCGCAGGCGGGCTGGTACATCTCGGCGCCCTCGGCCTGGCCGGCCGCGACGAGCTCGGTGATCTTCTCGAGCTGGGCCTTCGAGTTGATCGCCCCCACGTCGGTGTTCTTGTCGAGCGGGTCGCCGACCCGGATCGTCGCCAGGCGGTCCTTGAGCTTCTCGATCAGGGGCTCGACGATCGACTCCTGGGCGAGCAGCCGCGAGCCGGCGCAGCAGACCTCGCCCTGGTTGAAGTAGATGCCGTTGACGATCCCTTCGACGGCCTGGTCGAGTGGCGCGTCGTCGAAGACGATGTTGGCGGCCTTGCCGCCGAGCTCGAGGGTCAGGCCCTTGTCGGTTCCGGCGACACCCTTGTAGATCTTCTTGCCGATGTCGGTCGAGCCGGTGAAGGCGACCTTGTCGACGTCGGGATGGGTGACGAGCGACATCCCGATCTCGCCCGGCCCTGGAACGATGTTGACGACGCCCGGCGGCAGGTCGGCCTGGCGGCAGACGTCGGCGAAGAGCAGGGCGCTGAGCGGCGTGGTCGACGCCGGCTTGAGGACGACCGTGTTGCCGGCGGCGAGGGCCGGGGCGATCTTCCACGCGAGCATCAGGAGGGGGAAGTTCCACGGGATGATCTGGCCCGCGACGCCGAGCGGCCTTGCGACCCGCCCCGGGAACGCGTACTCGAGCTTGTCCGCCCAGCCGGCGTAATACCAGAAGTGGGCCGCCGCCAGCGGCACGTCGACGTCGCGCGACTCCTTGATCGGCTTGCCGGAGTCCATCGACTCGAGGACGGCGAACTCGCGGGAGCGCTCCTGGAGGATCCGGGCGATCCGGAAGAGGTACTTCGCCCGCTCGCGTCCGGGCAGCGTCCCCCACCGCCGGCGGAAGGCGGTCCGTGCCGCCCGCACCGCCCGATCCATGTCCGCGGCAGTCGCCCGGGCCACCTCCGCGAGCGGCTCCTCCGTCGCGGGGTTGACCGAGGTGAAGACCTTGCCGTCGCTCGCGGCGACGTCCTTGCCGTTGATGAACAGGCCGTAGCGATCCTTGAGCGTGACGACGTCGCGCGACTCGGGCGCCGGGGCGTACTCCCACGGGATCGCCTGGCCGTCGCCGAGCCCCCAGCTCGACGGCGCGTGCTCGCTCGAGCGAACGACGGAGGTCTTCGTGGCCATGGCGGCCATTATGGCATCGGCTGCCCGGCCGCCCCCCGCGGCACCGACCGCGGCATCAGCAGCGGTACGCGGCGATCGGCGCGAGCGGCTCGCAGAACCGGATGTGGAGGTGGTCGTCGTGGCCGCTGAACCACGTCGTCAGGCCTTCCGAGATCAGGACCGGATCGTTGAAATAGATCAGCTTCACGTGTCCGGGCGCGAGGGCCCGGATCGCCTTCACGAGAGCTCGTGTGGCCGCGCGGTCGTAGGCCGTGTAGGTCCAGCGGGTTCGCGCCGTGCACTGGTCGTTCGCCTTGCGGAGAGGCCGGATGTCGGTGTCGAGCCCGCGCTGATGGGTGTCATGACCCGGGATCGGGCCGCCATGCTCGAACGAGACGTCGCCGACGGCGATCCGTCCGTAGCCGTGACTGACGCTCCAGGCGCCGGCGGCCTCGATGCCCGCCGTCGCCTGGGCCGTGCCCCAGTTCGCCAGGCCGTTGCCGACCGAGTAGTCGCACAGCCCCTTCGAGCTGAACCGCGGCAGCTCGTAGTGCCAGGCGAGGGCCCGCCACGTCGCGGGGTCGACGGCACCAGTCTGGGCCAGGCCGGCGTGCTTCTGCAATGCGAGAACGGCCGATCGGGTCGTCGAGCCGAAGATCCAGTCGACGACGACGGCCGCGGATCGCTTCTCCACGAGCTCCCGCTGGAGGGCACCGACGGCGGGCCCGCTGGCGCCGACCGCGAGCGGGACGGCCAGCGCCGACCACGTCGCGACATCCACGATCCCGGTTCCGGCCAGGCCGTGGCCGACCTGGAACCGCCGGACGGCATCGGCGGTCGTCGCCCCGAAGACGCCATCGAGCGGCGGCAGGACGATCGCCCGGAGGAGCGCTCGCCGGCGCGGCGTCGGGCTGGGCATCAGGCCGACGCGGAGCAGGCCCTGCACCGCGGCGACGTCGGTCCCGCGATCGCCGAGGCTCTGGGTCGGCCACGCGACGCCGGTCAGACCCGCGACGGGGGCGGCGCTCGTGACGAACGCCGCGGCGAGGAGCGCCAGCGTCGCGCCGACGAGGCGGACGGGCCGAGCGGTGCCGCGAGGGGTCAGGACGTGATCCTCCGTCGAAGGTCGGCCGAGCCTACCAAAGGCTCGCAACCTCCCAGAGCTCGGCGATGGTCGGCGGCTCGGCCCCGGCGCGCATCGTGGTCCGTCGTCCGATCTCGATCGCGTACCGCGTCGCCGACTCGATCGCGCTCCCGTCGGCGAGGTCGGCCCGGCCACCGCCAGACCGGGTCCAGGCCGCAAGGAACCCGGCCCCGAACGCGTCTCCCGCCCCGACCGTATCGACGACCTGGACCGCGGGCACGGCAAGCTCGGTGACACCG